>CAUPOD010000149.1:0-6484 GCA_963512745.1 uncultured Burkholderia sp.
GTACTAACCCTTATTTCGCCGAGGTCGCGCGCGGCATCGAGGAGTATTGCGCGCAGCGCGGCTATTGCGTGTTTTTCTGCAACTCGGAGGACGATCCCGCCAAGCAGCGCGCCTATCTGCGCGTGCTGCAGGAAAAGCGCGTGGACGGCCTGATCGTCGCCTCGGCCGGCGACGACGCGGTGCTGGCAGCAACGCTCGCCGACTCGCCGGCGCCGCTCGTCCTGGTGGACCGGCAGGTCGAAGGGCTCGCGGCCGATCTGGTGCAGATCGACCACGAACGCGGCGCGTATCTCGCGACACGCTATCTGCTCGAACTCGGGCACGCGCGGATCGCCTGCATCTCGGGGCCGGTCGAGCGTCCCATCAGCGGCATGCGCGTGCACGGCTACATGCGCGCGCTGGCCGAACGCGGCATCAAGCCCGGTGCGATCGTCCAGGCCGAATACTCGTGCGTGGGCGGCTACGACGCCGCGCGGGAGCTGTTCGACGGCGAACGGCCGAGCGCGATTTTCGCCGCCAACGATCTATTGGCGATCGGCGCGCTGCGCGCCGCCGCCGAACGTGGTTTGCGCGTGCCGGAGGCATGCTCGATCATCGGTTTCGACGATATCGAATGGTCGCGCTATACCTATCCGTCGTTGTCGACGGTCGGTCATTCGATCGGCGAACTCGGGCAGACCGCCGCGCGCATGCTGATCGAACGCATCGCCGGGTTGGCCACTTCCGCACCGCGCCGCCACGTACTCACGCCGCAGCTGATCGCGCGCGAATCGACGGGCACCTACGAAGCCTCCGCACAGCGCTGAACGCGCGTCCGCGGCACACCTCGCGCCGCTTTCGCGATTGCATCGCTGCGCGATGTGATCGCCTCGCATTATCCCCATTTCATTGACGACGAAAACGCGCGGGCGCATGCCTTGCGCGGCATTCGCGCATACGCGACACACTGTAAAAGATCGTAAAGGAAAATCGCGGAGAAGCGCGGACAAGGGATTCCGAAAAGCGGCGTCGCGGTGCTCGAACGCGAACGGAAACGAGGCGTGGCAAGGCTCGGGACGACTATTGTACGACGTCAAAAAAAAGCTTTGCTTATAAGACTTTTTTCATAGATCCATTGCGGCAACATGGCTATGAAGTAGCGCGTGAAAAAATCGGGAAATGGGTTTAGGATGAAATCGCGCCGTCTTGCGCAAGGTGATTCGCCTTAGGGAGACGCAAGCCGATGACTACCGTTTCTGTTCAGGATGGAGGTGGCATGGATATCTACAGCAGCTTCGCGAACCGCTTCGAAAAAACACGCGAGGAGGAGTACTCGCTGGAAGAATATCTCGCGCTTTGCAAGAACGATCCTTCCGCCTACGCGACGGCCGGCGAGCGCATGCTCGAAGCGATCGGCGAACCCGAGCAAATAGATACCCGCAACGAGCCGCGCCTTTCCCGCTTGTTCGCGAACAAGGTCATCAAGGTCTACCCGGCCTTCCGCGAGTTCTACGGCATGGAGGACGTGATCGAGCAGGTCGTCGCCTACTTCCGTCATGCCGCGCAAGGGCTCGAGGAAAGGAAGCAGATTCTCTATCTGCTCGGGCCTGTCGGCGGCGGCAAGTCGTCGATCGCCGAGCGCCTCAAGCAGCTCATGGAGCGCGTGCCGTTCTATGCCCTCAAGGGTTCGCCCGTCAACGAATCGCCGCTCGGCCTGTTCGACTACGACGAAGACGGTCCCGTGCTCGAGGAGCAGTACGGCATACCGCGCCGTTATCTGCGCGGCATTCTGAGCCCGTGGGCGGTCAAGCGTCTGCACGAGTACAACGGCGACATCCGCCAGTTCCGCGTGGTGCGCCGTTATCCGTCCGTGCTGCGCCAGATCGGTATCGCCAAGACCGAGCCGGGCGACGAAAACAACCAGGATATTTCGTCGCTCGTCGGCAAGGTCGATATCCGCAAGCTCGAACAGTACGCACAGGACGACGCCGACGCCTACAGCTATTCGGGCGGCCTGTGCCTCGCGAATCAGGGGTTGCTCGAATTCGTCGAAATGTTCAAGGCGCCGATCAAGGTGCTGCACCCGCTGCTGACGGCTACGCAGGAGGGCAATTTCAAGGGTACCGAAGGGTTCGGCGCGATTCCGTTCTCGGGCATCATCCTCGCGCACTCGAACGAGTCTGAATGGAAAGCATTCCGCAATAACCGCAACAACGAGGCACTGCTCGACCGTATTTTCGTGGTCAAGGTGCCGTACTGCCTGCGCTATGGCGAAGAGGTCCGCATCTACGAGAAACTGCTGCGCAACTCATCGCTGGCCGAGGCGGTATGCGCGCCCGGCACGCTGAAGATGATGGCGCAGTTCTCGGTGCTCACGCGCCTTGCCGAACCCGAGAATTCGAGCTTGTTCTCGAAGATGCAGGTGTACGACGGCGAGAATCTCAAGGATACCGACCCGAAGGCCAAATCGTTCCAGGAGTACCGCGACTTCGCGGGCGTCGACGAAGGCATGACGGGCATCTCGACGCGCTTCGCGTTCAAGATCCTGTCGCGCGTGTTCAACTTCGATACGAGCGAAGTGGCGGCGAACCCCGTCCACCTCATGTACGTGCTCGAACAGCAGATCGAACGCGAGCAGTTCCCGCCCGAAACCGAGCAAAAGTATCTCTCGTTCGTGAAGGACCTGCTGGCCTCGCGTTATGCGGAATTCATCGGCAAGGAGATTCAGACCGCGTACCTCGAGTCGTATTCCGAGTACGGCCAGAATATCTTCGACCGTTACGTGACCTACGCCGACTTCTGGATCCAGGATCAGGAATTCCGCGATCACGATACGGGCGAAAGCTTCGACCGCGCGGCGCTCAATGCCGAACTCGAGAAGATCGAAAAGCCGGCCGGCATCAGCAACCCGAAGGTTTTCCGCAACGATTTCGTGAACTTCGTGCTGCGCGCGCGCGCGGCGAACGGCGGCAAAAATCCGGTCTGGACCAGCTACGAGAAACTGCGCGTGGTGATCGAGAAGAAGATGTTCTCGAATACCGAGGAACTCCTGCCCGTGATTTCGTTCAACGCTAAAGGCTCGGCGGAAGAGCAGCGCAAGCACGAGGACTTCGTCAACCGCATGGTCGCCAAGGGGTATACGCCGAAGCAGGTTCGGCTGCTGTGCGACTGGTACTTGCGCGTGCGCAAGTCGTCATGACGCACGCGCAGTCTGTAAGGGAGGGGTAGCCGGCGGCCGCACGCATGCGGCGCCGGCCGCGCCGGACGGTGGATCAAACGGCTTGACCAAAACGGGAGATCTGCGTGTTGCATCAAATCATCGACCGCAGGCTGGCTGGCAAGAACAAGAGCATCGCCAATCGCGAACGCTTTTTGCGCCGCGTGAAAGGCTATATTCGGCGCGCGGTATCCGATGCCGTGCGCGACCGCAGCATCAAGGACATCCAGAACACCCAGAGCATCACGATTCCGCGCAAGGACATCGCCGAACCGAATTTCCGCCACGGCGGGGGCGGGCGCCGCGAATACGTGCACCCCGGCAACTCCGACTACATCCGCGGCGACAAGATCCCGCGTCCGTCGGGCGGCTCGGGCGGCGGCGGCAGCCAGGCCAGCAACGAAGGCGAGGGGCAGGACGATTTCGTATTCGAGCTGAGCCGCGAAGAGTTCATGCAGTACTTCTTCGACGATCTCGAACTGCCGCGCCTCGTCAAAACCCATCTCTTGACGGTCCCGAGTTGGAAGAGCGTGCGCGCGGGCTGGTCGGCCGAGGGCACGCCGAACAACATCGACGTCGTGCGCTCGCTGCGCAGCGCGCTCGGGCGCCGCATCGCACTCGGCTCGCCGCTCGTCGCCGAGTTGCGCGAACTCGAGGAGCGCTTCGCGGCGCTGCAGGACGAACCGGGCGATCACCGCATCGAGCTCGCCGACCTGGAAGCCGCGATCCATCATCTGCGCGGGCGCATCTGGCGCATCCCGTTCATCGATCCGTTCGACCTGCGCTACGTGAACCGGGTCAGGCAGCCGCAGCCGTCGAGCCAGGCCGTGATGTTCTGCTTGATGGACGTCTCGGGTTCGATGGACGAGCAGCGCAAGGATCTGTCGAAGCGCTTCTTCATCCTGCTGTACCTGTTCCTCAAGCGTAACTACGAACGCATCGAGGTGGTGTTCATCCGCCACCATACGCGCGCCGAGGAGGTCGACGAAGACACGTTCTTCCATTCGACCGAAAGCGGCGGCACGGTCGTGTCGAGCGCGCTCGAACTGATGCGCAAAGTCATGAACGAACGCTATTCGCCGACGGAGTGGAATATCTATGGCGCGCAGGCGTCCGACGGCGACAACTGGACCGACGATTCGCCGAAATGCCGCGCCATCCTGCAGGACGACATCCTGCCCATCGTCCGTTATTTCGCCTATATTCAGGTGGCGCCGGAAGAGCAGAATCTCTGGTACGAGTACACGCAGCTGGCGCTGACGCAACCGCATCTCGCGATGAAGAAGGTGGCCTCGGCCGCCGACATCTATCCGGTGTTTCGCGAGTTGTTCGAAAAGCACGTGGAAGCCTGATGACGATACGCGATCCGAAGCACGAAGCGCACGACCTCCCCGCGCGCGGCGACGCGCCCGAAACCGCCGGAATGGTCGACGGTCCGGCCGCCGCCATGCAGGCGCAGCCGGGCATGCAGCCTAGCGATTTGCGCGATCCCGGCGCCGGACGCCGGGCCGCGCAGCCGTTGCCTTGCCCGTCCGACTGGACCTTCGAGCTGATCGAGGAATACGACCAGCACATCGCCGCGGTCGCCGAGCAGTACGAGCTCGACACCTATCCGATTCAACTCGAACTGATCAGCGCCGAGCAGATGATGGACGCGTATGCGTCGGTCGGCATGCCCGTCAACTACCGGCACTGGTCGTTCGGCAAGCATTTCCTGTCAACCGAAAAGAGCTACCGGCGCGGGCAGATGGGGCTTGCCTACGAAATCGTCATCAATTCGAACCCCTGCATCGCGTATCTGATGGAAGAGAACACGATGACGATGCAGGCGCTCGTGATCGCGCATGCGGCCTACGGCCACAATTCGTTTTTCAAGGGCAACTACCTGTTCCGGCTCTGGACCGACGCGCACGCGATCATCGATTACCTCGTCTATGGCAAGAACTACATCGCCGAATGCGAGGAGCGCTACGGTCTGGATCGCGTCGAGGAATTGCTCGACTCCTGCCATGCGCTCATGAACTACGGCGTGGATCGCTACAAGCGTCCGCAAAAAGCGTCGCTCGCCAAGGAAGCGGCGCTGCGCCGCGAACGCGAGGCGTATCTGCAATCGCAGGTCAACGAATTGTGGCGCACGCTGCCCGGCAAGAAGCCCGAGCAAATGGAAGAGCCCGAGGGGCGCTATCCGCCCGAGCCGCAGGAGAACCTGCTCTATTTCGCGGAGAAGAACGCGCCGCTGCTCGAGCCGTGGGAGCGCGAAGTGATCCGCATCGTGCGCAAGGTCGGCCAGTACTTCTATCCGCAGCGCCAGACCCAGGTCATGAACGAGGGTTGGGCCACGTTCTGGCATTACACGCTGCTCAACACGATGTACAACCAGGGCAAGCTGACCGACGGCTTCATGATGGAGTTTCTCCATTCGCACAGCAACGTGATCTATCAGCCGCCCGTCACGAAGCCGTACTACGGCGGCATCAATCCGTATGCGCTCGGCTTCTCGATGATGAGCGACATCCGTCGCATCTGCGAGAACCCGACCGAAGAGGACCGCAAGTGGTTTCCCGACCTCGCGGGTACGCCGTGGCTGCCCGCGCTCCATTACGCGATGCGCAATTTCAAGGACGAGAGTTTCGTCGCGCAATATCTGTCGCCGCATCTGATCCGCGAAATGCGCCTGTTCGCCGTGCTCGACGACGACATGCGCGACTCGCTGGAAGTCTCGGCGATCCACGACGAAAGCGGCTATCAGTACGTGCGCCAGGCGCTGTCTCGGCAATACGACATTCACCACCGCGAGCCGAATATCCAGGTCTGGTCCGTCAATACGCGCGGCGACCGCAGCCTGACGCTGCGCCATTTCATGAGTGACAACCGGCATCTGTCGAACGATACCGACGAAGTGCTCAAGCACATGGCGCGTCTGTGGCAATTCGACGTGTTTCTCGAAAGCGTCGATGAGGCGGGCACCGTGCGCAAGCGCTACGAATGCCGTTACACGGCGCCGCTGCTCAGGCTCTGACCCGCTCCGACGCCCTCGATCGGCGCGCAATTGCATGTGACGCGCGGCCCGATAAGCATAGAGAAAATGCTTAGTTGTGCCGCGCAGGCGTCAGCCGGTAATCTGACCCTGTCGTGACGTGACATCTCCTCTTTGACTGGGATTGAGCCCGCTGCTTGCAGCGGGCATTTTTTTGCGCGCGGCGGCACGCGTCAAGCCATTGAGGCCACGAGCCGACCGAGTTCGCGCAACGCGGCCTCCGTCTGCGCCGTCCACGGATAGCTGTAGTT
>CAUPOD010000150.1:0-6477 GCA_963512745.1 uncultured Burkholderia sp.
TCATGGCGAGCATTCTCGCCTAAATTCGTGTCCGGGTTTATTAGACCGCTACAGTAGTGGATTTCGTGAGCGGTAGATATTCGTCGGTGTGGGGTCGGGTTTTTGGTTTTGGGTTTGAGGGCATCTGAACTTCTAGGATGGGGAGGGGTATCTGCTGGAGGCAACCGTAAGCAGATACCCCTCCCCATCCTCCCACGCATGAACTTGCCTTCGGTTTTAACAACCGCCCTAACAAAGCACCCAACCCGCATCAAAGCGGCGCAAGCATGAACCAAACCCAAACCGCGCCCCCGCAGGGGGCGCTACCTCTCCCGCTCCCTTTCACAGACCTAACCCCAGAACGCGCGCTCGACGCACTAGATACCGTGCTGCTGCCGGCCGGCGTGCGTCCCGACGGCCGCCTCCTCGCCCTCAACAGTTACGAAAACCGCGTCTATCAAGTGGGCGTCGAAGACGGTCCGCCCCTCGTCGCGAAGTTCTACCGCCCCGGCCGCTGGAGCGACGCCGAGATCCTCGAAGAGCACGCGTTCAGCACCGAACTCGCGGCACGCGAGATTCCCGTCGTGCCGCCGCAACTGCTCGACGGCCGCACGCTGCACGAACACGGCGGTTTCCGCTTCGCACTGTTCGAGCGGCGCGGCGGCCGGCCGCCCGAACTCGACCGGCGCGATACGCTCGAATGGCTCGGCCGCTTCATCGGCCGCATTCACGCCGTCGGCGCGGTCGAGCCCTACGTGCACCGCCCGGCGCTCGACATCGAAACGTTCGGCTATCAGTCGCGCGATTTCCTGCTCGGCCACCGCTTCGTGCCCGACGAGATTCGCCCCGCCTACGAGACCGCGCTCTCGCTCGCGCTCGAAGGCGTGGCCGCCGCGTTCGACCGCGCGGGCGACGTGCAATGGCTGCGCACGCACGGCGACTGCCACGCGAGCAACGTGCTGTGGACCGACGCGGGTCCGCATTTCGTCGATTTCGACGACAGCCGCATGGCGCCCGCGATTCAAGATCTCTGGCTGCTGCTGCCGGGCGACCGCGCCGGCGCGTCGCAGGCGCTCGCGGATCTGCTGGCCGGCTACGAGGATTTCCGCGAATTCGATCCGCGCGAACTGCATCTGATCGAGGCGCTGCGCACGCTGCGCCTGATCCACTACGCGGCATGGCTCGCGCGCCGCTGGGACGATCCGGCCTTTCCGGCCGCATTCCCGTGGTTCAACACGCAGCGCTATTGGGAAGACCGCGTGCTCGAACTGCGCGAGCAGATCGCGGCGATGCAGGAAGGGCCGCTATGGCCGGTGTGACGGCATAAGGAAGAACGCGTTCGGCACGGACGTACCGATCCGCTGGTGTTAGGGGTTCGGGGTTATGGCATATGAAGCCAAGGACGGGCCGGGTGTTTGCTGGAGGCCACCGGAAGCAAACTCCCTACCCCATCCTTCCAAGCTTGAACTCGCGGCCGGTTTCCCTCACCCGGCCGCCCACCCACATTCACATCTTCAACATCAGATTGATGAGCGCCTTGAACCGCGCTCCGTACGGCGGCGCGAGCAAGCCGCGCGCATTGAGCCGCGGCTGCCTGAGGATCGGCTTCATCTTCGAATAAGTCTCGAACCCCTCGTGACCGTGATACGCGCCCATGCCGCTCGCGCCGACGCCGCCGAACGGTAGCGAACCGCACGCGATGTGCATGAGCGTCTCGTTGATCGACACGCCGCCCGAGATCGTGTCGCGCATCACGCGGTCGACGACCTGCTTCGATTCGTCGAACAGATACAGCGCGAGCGGACGCGGGCGCACGTTGATGTAGGCGATCGCCTCGTCGAGCGTCGTGTACGGCACGATCGGCAGCAGCGGCCCGAACAGTTCCTCCTGCATCAGCGCCGAGTGCTCGGGCGCGCCCGTCACGACGGTCGGCGGCATGATGCGGCGGCTCGCGTCGGGCGCCATGTCGGCGAGCGGGTACAGGTGCGCGCCCCCCGCGCGCGCCTCGTCGGCAAGACGCTGCAGGCGCGCGAAGTGACGGTCCGACACGATCGACGTGTAGTCGGGATTATTGGCGAGATCGGGGTAGAGCTTCGCCACGCGCGCGCGTGCGCGCTCGATGAACGCCTGCTCCCGGCCGCGCGGCACGAACACGTAGTCGGGCGCGATGCAGGTCTGGCCCGCGTTCAGCGTCTTGCCGTTGACGATCGAATCGACGGCCGCGTCGAAGCGCGCGTTCGGTCCGATGATCACGGGCGATTTGCCGCCGAGTTCGAGCGTGACGGGCGTCAGGTTCTCGGCCGCGGCGCGCATCACGTGCCGGCCGACCTGCGTCGAGCCGGTGAACAGGATGTGGTCGAACGGCAGGCGCGTGAACGCGGCGGCCACCTCGGCGTCGCCGTTGACGACGGCCACGTGGTCGCGCGCGAAGGTCTTGGCGATCAGCGACTCGAACAGCGCGGCCGTGCGCGGCGTGAGTTCCGACATCTTGATCATCGCGCGGTTGCCGGCCGCGAGCGCGCAGATCAACGGGCCTGCCGTGAGCAGGATCGGGTAGTTCCACGGCGAGACGATGCCGACCACGCCGAGCGGCTGCGGCATCACGATGCCCGTGGCGGGCATCAGCCACTTGTTCATCGGGCGGCGGCGCGCCTTCATCCAGCGCTTGCCGTGCTTGAGCGCGTCGTTGGCCTCCTCGCGCGAGAGCCAGAACTCGGACATCAGGATCTCTTCCTTCGAGCGATGGCCGAAGTCCTCGCTGACCGCTTCGGCGAGCGCATCCTTGTTGTCCATCAGCATCGCGAGCAGCGCGCGCAGGTGCTCGGCGCGTTCGGGCCATTCGGGGTACGGCGCGCGCAGATAGGCCGCGCGCTGTTCGGCGTACAAGGCTTCGAGCGGCGCGAGATCGGACAAGTCGTTTTTCATTGAGGACTCCTGGGCAGGGCGGTTGGCCGGAGCGGCCGGTTTCAGGCCGGAAACGCGCGCTCGACGAGCCCGGCGTAGTCGATGTCGGCGGGCAGCGTGCCGTACACGCGCCCCGTTTCAGCCGCCCCGGCGCCGAAGCGCGTGGCGACAAATGCTTCCGCGACGAGCGGCGGCGCGTAACGCACGAGCAGCGCGGCTTGCGCGAGCAGCGTGATGCGCTGCGCGATGCGGCGTGCCTGGCTTTCGCGGTCGGGGCGCGCGAGCATCGCGGCGAGTTCGTCCAGCGCGGCCGTCAACGGCGCGTGCGCGTGTACGGCCGCGCGCCAGTCGCCGAGCAGGGCCTGCGCCGCGTCGGGTTCGCGTTCGATCGCGCGCAGCACGTCGAGGCACATCACGTTGCCCGAGCCTTCCCAGATCGAATTGACGGGCGCCTCGCGGTAGAAGCGCGCCATCGGCCCGGTTTCGACATAGCCGTTGCCGCCCCAGACTTCCATCGCCTCGCCCGTGAATTCGAGCGCGCGCTTGCAAACCCAGAATTTGGCGGCCGGCGTCACGATGCGGCGCCAGCCGCGCGCGAGCGCATGCGCGGCTTGGCCGTCCGCGCCGGGCGCGGCCCCGTTGCGGTCGGCCTCGAACGCGTGCGCGAGCTGCATGAACAGCGCGGTGGCCGCTTCCGATTCGAGCGCGAGATCGGCGAGCACGTTCTGCATCAGCGGCTGTTCCGCGAGCGGGCGGCCGAACGCGCTGCGGTGGCGCGCATGGTGGATCGCCTGCACCAGCGCCGCGCGCATCAGCGCGGCGCTGCCGATCACGCAGTCGAGGCGCGTGGTGTTCGCCATCTCGATGATGGTCGGCACGCCGCGGCCCGGCTCGCCGATCATGACGCCGTGCGCGTCGAGGAATTCGACCTCGCTGCTCGCGTTCGAACGGTTGCCGAGCTTGTCCTTGAGGCGCTGCACGTGCACGGCGTTCTTGCTGCCGTCGGGCCGGAAACGCGGCACGAAGAAGCACGACAGGCCCGGGTTGCTTTCGGTGCGCGCGAGTACGAGATGCGCGTCGCATTGCGGCGCCGAGAAGAACCATTTGTGGCCGATCAGCCGGTACGTTTCGCCGCGCCCCTCGGCGCCGACCGGGTAGGCCATCGTGGTGTTGCTGCGCACGTCCGAGCCGCCCTGCTTCTCGGTCATGCCCATGCCGATCATGATCGAGCGCTTGTGCGCGAGCGGGATGTCGCGCGCATCGTGTTCGTGCGCGTAGAGCTTGTCGCGCAGCTGCGCGAACAGGGCCGGCTCCTTCTGCAGGACCGGGATGCTCGCGAAGCTCATGGTCAGCGGGCACAGGCTGCCCGATTCGAGCTGCGCATGCAGGAAATAACCCGCGCAGCGCGCGGCCATCGCGCCCGCGCGCGGCGCGTCGAACGGCAGGCTCTGCAGCCCTTCGGCGCGCAGCAGGCCGAGCAGATGGTGCCAGCTCGGATGGAATTCGAGCGCGTCGATGCGCTCGCCGCGCGGGCTGTGGGTGGACAGTTCGGGGGCGTGGCGATTGGCCTGTTCGGCGAGCGCGAGCGTGTCGGGCGTGGTCAGGGCCGCGCCCTGGCGGGCGAGGGCGGCGGCGCGCCAGCCAGCGTCATGGCGCGCGACGGCTTCGCGCAGCGCGGCGTCGGTTTCGAACGCGTTGTAGTTGCAAAGCGGGGGCGCCTGGTTCGTGACCTCGTGCGTCGCCGCGAGAACTTGCCCTTCCATGTGAAGTCTCCCTGTTTCACCGGCGCGGGGCTTCTGGCGGCCTCGATTGCGGGGGCGGTGAATCTTCCATCATAAAGACAGTTGCCCGCGCCGTTTAGAGTAAATACTCTCGAATCGCCCGCCCGATGCCCGTGACGCGTCCCTACAATGCCCGGACGCGATCCAGAAATAATTCAATAAATTCGGCCGTCGCCGGGACTGCGTCAGGGTGGCGGGTGGGAGACGGATATGCAATACGACTACATCATCGTAGGCGGCGGCTCGGGCGGCGCAAGCGTGGCCGGGCGGCTCGCCGACATGTGCCCGGACGCGCGCATCGCGCTGATCGAAGCGGGCCCGAGCAACGAGCGCAACCCGCTCGTCAACACGCCGACGGGTATCGCGGCGCTGGTGCCGTTCAAGCTCGGCACCAATTATGGCTACGAAACCGTGCCGCAGCCCGGCTTGGGCGGGCGCCGCGGCTATCAGCCGCGCGGGCGCGGGCTCGGCGGGTCGAGCGCGATCAACGCGATGATCTATACGCGCGGCCATCCGAGCGATTACGACGAATGGGAGCGCCTCGGCTGCACGGGGTGGAGCTATCGCGACGTGCTGCCGTATTTCCGCCGCGCCGAGGGCAACCAGCGCGGCGCGAACGAGTGGCACGGCGCGGACGGCCCGCTGACCGTCTCCGATCTGCGCTTCAACAATCCGTTGTCCGATACGTTCCTAGCGGCCGCCGTGGCGGCCGGCTTCAAGCGCAACGACGATTTCAACGGGGCCGATCAGGAGGGCGTCGGCTATTACCAGGTCACGCATCGCGACGGCGCGCGCTGCAGCGTCGCGCGTGCCTATCTGTACGGCCGCACGCGCCGGAATCTCGACATCGTCACGAACGCTACCGTGCTGCGCGTCGCGTTCGAGGGCAAGCGCGCGACGGGCGTCGTGATCGAACGCAACGGCCGCGAGGAAACGCTCGGCGCGAACGACGAGGTGATCCTGTCGGCCGGCGCGTTCAACTCGCCGCAGCTGCTGATGTGCTCGGGCGTGGGGCCCGCGGAACAGCTGCGCCGGCACGGCATTCCGCTCGTGCACGATGCGCCGGAGGTCGGCGAGAACCTGATCGACCATATCGATTTCGTCGTGAACCGGCGCACGCGCTCGTCGGACCCGATCGGCATCTGTCTGCGCGGGGTCGCGAAGATGGTGCCCGCGATCTTCCGTTATATCCGCAAGCGCGACGGCATGATGTCGAGCAACGTGGCCGAGAGCGGCGGTTTCCTGAAAAGCGATCCGAGCCTCGACCGGCCCGATTTGCAGCTGCACCTGACCAACGCGATCGTCGACGATCACAACCGCAAGATGCACTGGGGCTTCGGCTATTCGCTGCACGTGTGCGTGCTGCGCCCGAAGAGCCGCGGCACGGTGCGGCTCGCGAGCAAGGACGCGCGCGACGCGCCGCTGATCGATCCGGGGTTCTTCAACGACGAACGCGATCTCGATGCGCTCGTCGCGGGCGCCAAGGTGATCCGCAAGATTCTGCAGAGCGAACCGCTGCTGCGCTATGGCGCGCGCGAGCTTTATACGACCGCGAACGATAGCGACGAGAAGACGCGGCAGGTGATCCGCGAGCATGCGGACACGATCTATCACCCGGTCGGGACCTGCCGCATGGGCAGCGATCCGAATTCGGTCGTCGATCCGCAGCTGCGCGTGCGTGGCGTGGAGGGGCTGCGCGTGGTCGATGCGTCGGTCATGCCGACGCTGATTGGCGGCAATACGAATGCGCCTACCGTGTTGATCGGCGAGCGCGCGGCCGAATTCGTAGCTCCGGGGCGGCGTGAAGCGCGGG
>CAUPOD010000151.1:0-6446 GCA_963512745.1 uncultured Burkholderia sp.
TGGACACATAGAAAGTACCCGCTGGCAGAGAAGAAAGAAGAAGCCGACTCAGGAATCCCGCGTCGGTAGGCCCGAGCTCTGAGCTCGGGCCATTAAACACTATTAAATTTCACCAGCCCCCTTCGCCGTCATCTTAAAAATCCCCTGCGCATTCCCCGCGTCGAACCGCAAATCGGTCGCCCACGACTTGCGCGCCGCATCGAACTCGCGCTTGCGCGTAATGAACTCGTAGAACGAGCCCGGCACCTTGCGCTTCACGGTGCTCCCGTCGGGCAGACGGAACTCGCGCTCGACCGTATCGGCAAGATAAGCCGTCTGGAACACGCGGCCCGAGCGCGAGCGCTCGACCGCTGGCTTCATCGGCCGGCCTTTCGCCTTTTCCGCATCGCTCAACGCGAACACGTCCGCGACGCGGTCGGTCGCGTGATTGAACGCATTGCCCTCGGTCGCGATCCACGCCATCTCCGGCGATTCGGCGAGCAGCGCCTCGTAGTCGGCGAGCGCGGGCACGGGATGCTGGCGGCCGAACGCCGCGACGATCACGGGCAACAGCTCGTGCGCGGCATCGAGCGGCAGCGTGCCGTCGCGCTCGAGTTCCCACAGCAGGCTCTGCGCGCGCGGCGTGAGCGGATCGCGCGATTCGCCCACGACACGCTCGACGGCCGCCTGGAACGCGTCGGAAAACCGCTCCGGATGCAACTCGCTGACGAAGAACTGCGCGATCTCGTCTGGCGCGTCCTCATGCACGTAGGCGCGCCCCGTCATGCCGAGTTTGTCGAGCGGATAGCGGCCGTTGATCTTGAAGCCGAGCGGCCGCAGGATGCGCGCGAACGCGGCTTCGCCCGGCGGCAGCGCGCCATGCGAGGACCAGCGCACGGTACGCAGCGCGCCATGATCGAAGTACACGCCGCCGCCGTTCTCGACCACTTCGAGCGTATAGGTCCGCCCGTTCGGCGAGCGTTCGAGCAGCCCTTCGAACAGCACCATGTTCATCGCCTGCGCGAGTTCCGCGCGCGTCACGCTGCCGGGTTCGCCGTCGGCGAACACGGCGGGCAGATTCAGCGCGCGGAACAGCCACGCGGTCTTGGCAGGACCGAGCAGACGCTGGACGAGCTGCTCGACGTTGTGGTTCTTCATCGCCGGTTCGCCTCAGACGTCGAAACGCACGCCCTGCGCGAGCGGCAAGTCGTTTCCGTAATTGATGGTGTTGGTCGCGCGCCGCATGTAGCCCTTCCACGCGTCGGAACCCGATTCGCGGCCGCCGCCCGTGTCCTTCTCGCCGCCGAACGCGCCGCCGATTTCCGCGCCGCTCGGGCCCATGTTGACGTTGGCGATGCCGGCATCGCTGCCGGCCGACGACAGGAAGCGCTCCATCTCGCGCAGATCGTTCGTGAAGATGCTCGACGACAAGCCGTACGCGGTGGCATTGACCTGCTCGATTGCCTTATCGAAATCGCTGTAGCGCATCACGTAGAGGATCGGCGCGAACGTTTCCTCCTTGACGACCTCGGTTTGCTCGCCGATTTCGACGAGTGCCGGACGCACGTAATAAGCATCGGCCGCGAACCCTTCAGTCACGCGCTCGCCGCCGAACACCGTGCCGCCCTGTTCCGCCGCACGCACGAGCGCGCGCTGCATGTTGTCGAACGCCGCGCGGTCAATCAGCGGGCCGACCATCGTGTTCTCGTCGAGCGGACTGCCGATGCGCACCTGCGTGAACACGTGCTTGATGCCCGAGACCACTTCGTCGTAGACCGATTCGTGCACGAACAAGCGGCGCAGGCTCGTGCAACGCTGGCCGGCCGTGCCGACCGCCGCGAACGCGACCGCGCGCTTGACGAGCGCGAGGTTCGCGCTCGGGCACACGATCGACGCGTTGTTGCCGCCCAGTTCGAAAATCGTGCGCGCGAAGCGCGGCGCGGCCACGCTCGCGATCGCGCGGCCCATGCGCGTGCTGCCCGTCGCGCTGATCAGGCGCACGCGCGGATCGGCCACGAGCGCCTCGCCGAGGTCGCGTTCGCCGAGCGCGAGCTGGTTCAGATGCGCGGGGCTCGCGCCGAAGCGCTGGCACGCGCGTTCGAAAATATGCTGTACGGCGAGCGCGCTCAGCGGCGTCTTCTCGGACGGCTTCCAGATCACCGAGTTGCCGCACACGAGCGCGAGCGCCGCATTCCAGGCCCACACCGCGACCGGGAAGTTGAACGCCGTGACCACGAGGCACGGCCCGATCGGATGCCACGTCTCGGCCATGCGGTGATTCGGGCGTTCCGACGCGATGGTCAGACCGTACAGCTGGCGCGACAGACCGACCGCGAAATCGCAGATGTCGATCATCTCCTGCACTTCGCAGAGCCCTTCCTGCAGGATCTTGCCCGCTTCGATCGAGACGATCTTGCCCAGCGCGTCCTTGTGCGCGCGCAGCTCTTCGCCTAGCAGGCGCACGAGTTCGCCGCGGCGCGGCGCGGGTAGCGCGCGCCAGTCGGCGAACGCGTCGCCCGCACGCGAGACGAGTTCGCGCGCGGCTTCGGGCGGCACGGCACGAAGATGGCCGAGCGTTGCGCCCGTGATCGGCGTACGCACGGCCAGGCCGCCGCGGTCCAGCTCGGCCGGGTCGATGCCCAAGTCGCGCAGCGGCGCGAAAATATCCAGACTCATAGTTGCTCCGAGATGCTCCGGTGTTCCGATAAGCTGCGCGATTCAGTGCGCGCCGAGATTGTAGGCCGCGCCGAAGCGGTTAGCGAGGAAATCGTCGAGCCCGATCGCTTCCTGCGAGATGAAGCCCTTCTGCGGCAGCCGGCCTTCGCGGAACAGGTCGAGCGCGGCGCAGATGCCCGCGGCCGTCGTGATCTGAATCGCGCTCATGTGCACGCCGCCGTATTCGCCCGCGAAGATCTTGCGCGAGAACACTTCCTGCACGTACTTGCCGCCGCGCATGCCGCTCACGGTGATGAACACGAGCACGACGTCCTGCATCGTGGTCGGCACGGATGCGCGCAGGATCGACTTCAGGTCTTCCTGATGCTTGGCGAGGCCGAGTTCTTCGAGCAGGAACTTCATGAGCGTGCAGTGGCCCGGATAACGGACCGACTTGTAGTCGAGCGTGCGCACGCGGCCCTTCAGCGTTTCGCACAGCGTGCCGAGGCCGCCCGAGGTGTTGAACGCTTCGTATTCGACGCCGTCGAGCGAGAAGTGTTCGAGCCCTTCGAGCGGTTCGACCGAGCGCAGCTCGCCGTCGCGGATCGCTTCGCACGGGTGGCAGTATTCGTTGATGAGACCGTCCACGCTCCAGGTCAGGTTGTACTTGAGCGAGTTAGTCGGAAACTGCGGCAGCGCGCCGACGCGCATCTTGACGTCGTAGACGGTGTCGAAGTTCTTGCTGAGGCTGTGCGCGGCGATGCCGATGAAGCCCGGCGCGAGGCCGCATTGCGGCATGAACGCGGTGCGCGCGTTGTCGGCGAGCGCCATGATCGCTTGCGTGGCATGCACGTCTTCGGTCAGATCGAAGTAGTGGACGCCGGCTTCCTTGGCGGCCTTGGCGACGTGGATGGCCATGTCGTACGGCAGCGCGTTGACGATGGCGTCGGCCTCCACGGCGAATTCGTGGAGCGCGCGCGTGTCGGCGAAATCGATGAGGCGGGTTTTCGCGCCCATGGCGGCGAGCACTTCGAGCGAGGCCGCGTCGCGGTCGGCCGCGGCCACTTGGAAATCGCCCGAATTGATCAACAGACGCGCGATGGTGGCGCCGATATGTCCTGCTCCGAACAAGGCGATTCGCATTTCTTATTCCTCGTTGAAAAAATAGTCTCTGAGGAAATTTTAGAAAGACGGCCCTCCAAAAAAAATGCTCGTTTCGTCAATATGACTCGCAATTTTCGTCAATTCGTCGGTTGACTTTGACATTTCGGCTTTAAGGCGCGATAAGACGGCCTGAGACGGCTTTGCCGATTCGCGGGACAATGCCCGATCCCGCTCGGATAGCGGCGGCTTACTGGAGGGAATGAACCATGAAGATCTCGCCTGGACGCCGGTTGGCACTCCCCGCGTCGGCGCTCGTGCTGGCCGGCTGCGTCGCGGCCGGCGCGACGCCGAACACGATGCCATTGACCCCTGCACAGTGCCGCGACCTCACCGCGATCAGAAGCAACGCGCCGCCCACGCACGAGCAAAACCTCAGCGAACTGGCCGCGTTGCGCGAAGCGGGCTACGACCCTTCGCGCTGGTTCGATCCGTACTACCCGGACGATCTGCAGGCGGCAGAACGCCAAGTCGATCGGTGGTATCGCGCGCAATGCCCGCAAGCGAAGGGCGAATGAGACAGTCGGCAGCCGGTCCGACGCGCCGCTTTCGTCAATTCGACAATTGGCTTCGACGCTCCGTATCAGCGTGCCGCACGAAGCAATGTTCCAGGCGCACGCGCCGCACGTCGTCGATCGTGAAGAGCTGCTCGCGCACGACTCTTGCCTGCGGCTCGCCGATGTCGTTCAGCACGATCTTCTGCTCGAGCACGCCGCCCCGCTCGACGACCGTCCAATTGCTGACCGTCGCATGCGCGGACTTCAACTGTGCGGCGGCGCGTGCCACGACGTCCAGGTTCACGTCGGAGACGACATGGATGATGTGCGTGAGCCGGAAGCCCGGCAAACCGTGGGACCAGCTAGGCGAATTCGAGGAATCGGCCGCGAGGGGGGCCTGGGAGGAAGACAGATCTTGATGCATAGCGACTCCGGAAAGAAAGAAATTCGAACCGGTGCAGCTAGGCTGTTCCCGCTTCGTTGCCGACTATCGGCCGCATCGCCTTGAGGCAACCACCTTGCCCGGGAAGGCAGGTTGGCGTTGGTACCAAGCGGTACGAACTCTGGATGCAGGAGGGAGTCTAGCAGACGCGCCTTATAAATCCAACTCGCCCCGGTCGATCTTGCGCGCCAGCACGATCGAAGTGGTGGTCTTCTCGACCCCGTCGATATCGGTGATCTCGTCGAGCAGATTGTCGAGGCGCTCCGGCGAATTGGCGCGCAGCCACGCCACGTAATCGAACTCGCCGCTCACGGAACACAGCACCTGGATCTCGGGCATCTTCGACAGCCGCTTGAGCACGTCGCGCCCCGACTGCTGGCGCAGCTTGATCCCGACGTACGCGTTGAGCGTATTCGCATCGACCTCCTTGCCGAGGCGGATGCTGTAACCGGCGATGATGTTGTTGCGCTCGAGCCGGCCGATGCGCGACAGCACCCTGGTACGCGCCACGCCGAGCTTGCGCGCGAGGTTCGTGGCGGTTTCGCGCGCATTGACCTGCAGCATGGCGATCAAGCTGCGGTCGATGTCGTCGAGCTGGTCGAAACGCAAATTCATGGGGCGGCTCCAAGGGAATCCCTGGCATTGTAGTGATTACGGCCCCGTTAAACTACAATCCCAGCCCGTCCCCACCCCTTTTTCGCGCATCATGCTCGTCAACCAATTCGTCTCCGAAATCTTGTTCGGCTTTACCGGTCTGATCGGCATCGTCAACCCGGTCGGCAGCGCGTTCATCTTTCTCGCGCGCACGGATGCGCTGAACCCGAGCCAACGCGCGATTCTCGCGAAAAAGGTCGGCCTCAACGTGTTCATCCTGCTTGCCATCGCATCCTTGGCCGGGACGCCGGTGCTGCATTTCTTCGGGATCTCGATGGAGGCGCTGCGCATCGGCGGCGGCATCGCGGTCGCGGTCGCCGCGTGGAACATGCTTAATGCGCCCGATACGCCGTCCGCGTCCGAGGCCGCGGCCCCGCCGATCGATCCGTGCGTAGTGATGCGCCGTGCGTTCTTTCCGCTGACCATGCCGCTCACGATCGGCCCCGGCTCGATCGCGACCGCGATCGCGCTCAATGCGAACCATACGCACAAGCTGTCGGCGTTCCTGGGATCGAGTCTGGTGTCCCTCGCCGTCTCGGCGCTGGTCGGGCTGGTGATCTGGCAGACCTATGTCCGGTCGCCGTTCCTCGCGCGCTACCTCGGCGCCGACGGCACGAAGATCGCCGTGCGCGTATCCGCGTTCCTGCTGCTGTGCGTCGGCGTGCAGATCATTCTGACGGGCATCTCGGGCTTTCTGCAGCCCATCGCAGACCAGATCAAATGACGCATGGGGCCGGGGCGCCGGTGCATCGGGGCTCGATCGCCGGGCTGCTTGCTATAGACGGGCCGCTATAGATCCAGCGTCAGAACCGCCGATTTCGACCGCGAGCAGCACAACGCGATATACCTGTTGCTGGCCTGTTCGGCCGGCGATTGCGCGATGTCGCGATGGTCGGGCTCGCCGCCGAGCACGCGGGTGATGCAGGTGCCGCACGCGCCTTGCTCGCACAGCACCAGCACGTCGACGCCCGCCTCCTGCAACACGTCCGCGACCGAGCGGTCGGCTGGAATGTCGTACAGCGCCCCGGTGGACGCGAGGCGGACGCGGAACGGCGCGC
>CAUPOD010000152.1:0-6438 GCA_963512745.1 uncultured Burkholderia sp.
GGCCGGGAGCGCGTAGCAAACCTGCACCTTGATCATGGCTTCAACCCTTGCCGTAACGCTGGTCGGCGCGCTTGACGAACGAATCGACGAACGTATTGGCGATATGGTGGAACACCGGGCCGATCAGCTTCTCGAGCAGGATATTGGCGAATTCGTAATGGAGCGCGAACTCGATCTTGCACGCGTCGGCGCGCAGCGGCGTGAACTGCCAGTGCCCGGTGAATTTCTTGAACGGGCCGTCCGCGAACTCCATGTCGATGCGCGTCGGGCGATGCTGCGTGTTGCGCGTCGCGAAGTGCTGCTTGATGCCCTTGAAGCTGATATCGATCCGCGCTTCCATGCCGGTTTCGTCCTGGCGGCGGATCTCTACGCCGCCGCACCACGGCAGGAAATTGGGGTAATCGGCCACGTCGGTCACGAGGTCGAACATCTGTTCCGCCGAATGGCGGATCAGGACGGTTTTTTGAACATCTGCCATGGGCGCGGGGACGAATAAACGGCAACGCCGGCCGGATGGCCGCCGCTTTGCTAAAATCCGGATTTTAAACGAGACTGGGCTCCCTTTCCCTCATGAGCATCATCGAAAATAGAAAAGCGTTCTTCGATTACCACATCGAGGAGCGCTACGAGGCAGGGCTCGTGCTCGAGGGCTGGGAGGTCAAGGCGCTGCGGGCCGGGCGCGGCCAGATCAAGGAAGGCTACGTGATCGTGCGCGATGCCGAGATTTTCCTGATCGGCTCCCACATCAGCCCGCTCCCGGAAGCCTCGACCCACATCCACCCGGACCCCGTCCGCACCCGCAAGCTGCTGCTGCACGCCGAGGAAATCAAGAAGCTGATCGGCAAGGTCGAACAGCGCGGCTACACGCTCGTGCCGCTCAACTTCCACTACAAGGGCGGCCGCGTCAAATGCGAGATCGGCCTCGCCAAGGGCAAGAAGCTGCACGACAAGCGCGAAACCGAAAAGCAGCGCGACTGGGAGCGCGAAAAAGCGCGCCTGCTGCGCTCGTAACGCCCCCTGCCCCCGCGGCTTAGCTTTTCACGGGTTGAGCCGCGCCGTCGCCCGGCGCGCCGCGCTTCACGATGGCGAGCGCCGAAGCGATCATCCCGCTCAAATCCGACAGATTCGACGGCACGATCAGCGTATTGCCCGTCTTGGCCAGATGGCTGAACGCGCCCACGTACTGTTCGGCCACCTTGAGGTTCACGGCCTCCATGCCGCCCGGCGTCTGCAGCGCGTTGCCGATCTTCTGAATCGCCTGCGAGTTGGCTTCGGCCACGGCCAGAATCGCGGCGGCCTGCCCTTGCGCCTGGTTGATCGCCGCCTGGCGCTCGCCCTCTGATTTCTGAATCGCCGCCTCGCGCGCGCCCGACGCGAGGTTGATCTGCTCCTGCCGGCGCCCCTCCGAGGCCGCGATCACCGCGCGCTTCTCGCGCTCGGCCGTGATCTGCGCCTGCATTGCATGCAGGATTTCCTTCGGGGGCGTGAGGTCCTTGATCTCGTAGCGCAGCACCTTGACGCCCCAGCTCGCGGCGGCCTGATCGAGCGCCGAAACGATGCTGTGGTTGATGAAATCGCGCTCCTCGAACGTCTTGTCGAGTTCGAGCCGGCCGATCACCGAACGCAGCGTGGTCTGCGACAGCTGCGTGATCGCCGAGACGAAATTGCTCGACCCGTACGACGCCTTCATCGGATCCATCACCTGGAAGAACAGCACGCCGTCCACCTGCAGCTGCGTGTTGTCGCGCGTGATGCAGACCTGGCTCGGCACGTCGAGCGGGATCTCCTTGAGCACATGCTTGTAGGCGATCCGGTCGATGAACGGCACGACGATGTTGAGGCCCGGCGACAGGGTCGCGTGATAACGCCCGAAGCGTTCGAGCACCCATGCATGCTGCTGCGGCACGATCTTGACCGCCTGCGACACGATGATGAATGCGACGAACAAGACGACCACCCAGATCACTAACGTATCCATTCTCGGCACCGTTTCCATTTTATTTCGCCTCCCTGATTAAATGCGGCACGGAGGACGAGGTTAGCGCGACGGCTTCGCAGCCATCACGAGACAATTGCCGCGTACTGCGCACACTTGATAGAACCGCGCGTCGGCGCGCTCCCCGCTCGCGAGCTCGACGTCCCACTCGCTGCCGCGGTACGGCACGCGCGCATGGCCGTCGTGCCAGTCGGGAATTTCGAGCGTGGCGCCGATGTCGAGATTGATATCGGGGTCGGCGGACGCATCGCGCCGCTGCTTGCGCTCGAAACGCGAACGGCGCAGCAGCAACAGCGCGACGAGCGCCACGACGGCTGCCACCGCATATTGCACGGCCGGCGGCGCGCCGAACGCGTGCGCGAGGCCGCCCGCCACGCAGCCGAGCGCCAGCATCAGCAGATAGAAGGTGCCGACCAGCAGTTCCGCCGCGGCCAGCGCGCCCGCGGCGATCCACCAGGACCACGGATTGAACAGCATCGCCCGCCCCTCCCCAAAATAGACGGCCTCCACGCAGCGCCTTCGGCTTGCGGCCCCCGAGGGGCCGTTTTTCGCCTGAAGGCGCCCCGACGGCGAAAAAAAACCCCGGCTGGACCGGGGTTCCTCTGGGCAAGCGCGCTTGGGCGCCTGCCGCCGACTCGGCGGCGCGCCCCCGATCGGTAAGCACGCCGTTCAAGTCACAACTATACCGCCAAGCGGCATTTATTTCTTCGATGCCGCGAGCGCCTGCCACGTATCGATGATCGTGTCGGGGTTCAGCGAGATCGACACGATACCCTCTTCGCTGAGCCACTGCGCGAAGTCCGGATGGTCGGACGGCCCCTGCCCGCAAATGCCGACATACTTGTCGAGCCTGCGGCAGGTTTCGATCGCGCGCTTGAGCAGGAACTTGACGGCCGGGTCGCGTTCGTCGAAATCGACGGCCAGCAGTTCCATGCCCGAATCGCGGTCGAGGCCGAGCGTGAGCTGCGTGAGGTCGTTCGAGCCGATCGAGAAGCCGTCGAAGTACTGCAGGAACTCCTCGGCCAGGATCGCGTTCGACGGCACTTCGCACATCATGATCAGGCGCAGGCCGTTCTCGCCGCGCTTGAGGCCGAACTTGGCGAGCAGGTCGATCACGCGTGCCGCCTGCTTCACGGTACGCACGAACGGCACCATGATCTCGACGTTGGTCAGGCCCATTTCCTCGCGCACGCGCTTGAGCGCCAGGCATTCCATCTCGAACGCTTGCGCGAAATCCTCGGCGATGTAGCGCGACGCGCCACGGAAACCGAGCATCGGGTTCTCTTCGTCCGGCTCGTAGCGCGAACCGCCGATCAGCTTCTTGTACTCGTTCGACTTGAAGTCCGACAGGCGCACGATCACGGGCTTCGGATAGAACGCGGCCGCGATCGTGGCGATGCCTTCCGTGAGCTTGTCCACGTAGAACGCGCGCGGCGACGCATGGCCGCGCGCCACGCTCTCGACGGCCTTCTTCAGATCCGCGTCGATGTTCGGGTACTCGAGGATCGCCTTCGGGTGCACGCCGATGTTGTTGTTGATGATGAACTCGAGGCGCGCGAGGCCCACGCCGGCGTTCGGCAGCTGCGAGAAATCGAATGCGAGCTGCGGGTTGCCGACGTTCATCATGATCTTGACCGGGATCGCCGGCAGTTCGCCGCGCTGCACTTCGGTCACTTCGGTTTCGAGCAGGCCCGCGTAGATCTTGCCTTCGTCGCCCTCGGCGCACGACACCGTGACCAGCGCGCCGTCCTTGAGCACGTTGGTGGCTTCGCCGCAACCGACCACGGCGGGCACCCCGAGTTCACGCGCGATGATCGCCGCGTGGCAGGTCCGGCCGCCGCGGTTCGTGACGATCGCCGCGGCGCGCTTCATGACGGGTTCCCAGTTCGGGTCCGTCATGTCGGCCACGAGCACGTCGCCCGGCTGCACGCGCTCCATTTCCGACGGGTCCTGGATCACGCGCACGCGGCCCGCGCCGATCTTCTGGCCGATCGCGCGGCCCGTTACGAGCACCTGCGACTGGCCCTTGAGCTTGAAGCGCTGCTCGGCCTTGCCGGCGGCCTGGCTCTTGACCGTCTCCGGACGCGCCTGGAGGATGAAGATCTTGCCGTCGCGGCCGTCCTTGCCCCACTCGATGTCCATCGGACGCTCGTAGTGCTTCTCGATGATGACCGCGTACTTGGCCAGCTCGATCACGTCCGCGTCGGTGATCGAATAGCGGTTGCGCTGCTCGTGCGGCACGTCGACCGTCTTCACGCGGCCCGGCTCGCCCGGCTGCGTGAACTCCATCTTGATCAGCTTCGAGCCGATCGAACGGCGGATGATCGGGTACTTGTCCTGTTCGAGCGTGGTCTTGAAGACGTAGAACTCGTCCGGATTCACGGCGCCCTGCACGACCGTTTCGCCGAGGCCGTAGCTCGACGTGATGAACACGGCGTCCTTGAAGCCCGATTCGGTGTCGAGCGTGAACATCACGCCCGAGGCGCCGACGTCCGAACGCACCATGCGCTGCACCCCGGCCGACAGCGCGACTTCAGCGTGCGTGAAGCCCTTGTGGACGCGGTACGAGATCGCGCGGTCGTTGTAGAGCGACGCGAACACGTGCTTCATGCGGTCGAGCACGTCCTCGACGCCGACCACGTTCAGGTACGACTCCTGCTGGCCCGCGAACGAAGCGTCGGGCAAATCCTCGGCCGTGGCCGACGAACGCACGGCGAACGACAGCTCGCCCGGCGAACTCTTGGTCAGGACGTCGAACTGCTCGCGGATTTCCTGCTCGAGGCGCGCTTGCATCGGCGCATCGACGATCCATTGACGGATTTCGCGGCCCGCTTCGGCGAGCGCCTTCACGTCGTCGACGTCGAGCGACTCCAGGCGCGCGGCGATGCGCTCCGTCAGGTTGTTGTGCTTGAGGAAATCACGGAAGGCGAGCGCGGTCGTGGCAAAACCGGTCGGGACGCGCACGCCGGCCTGGGCCAGCTGGCTGATCATCTCGCCGAGGGACGCGTTCTTGCCCCCGACGATTTCGACATCGGTCATCCGCAACTGCTCGAACGGAATTACATACGCCTGATCCTTTGCGACGTTTGCAGCGTTAGTCATTGAAGCCCCTAAGTGTGTAAAAAATTCACGATCGTGCAAGCGGGCTCGTGCACGCGCGCCGGAAAACGGCGAGCGCGCCTTACACAACCTGTTAGATAAGCCTTCGCGCAGGAATGGCGGCTGAAAAACGGTGGCGGATCGCGCGTCAAGCCGGCGATTCGGCGCTTTTCCGGGAATAGCGATGCGTCGGGCGGCAGGCAGCGGCCGGAGCCGTGGCGCCCCGCAAGGGCTTATCCAACAGGTTTGCCTGGCATTGTACCGTGCAGCCTGCCAAATAGGTGCATCGGCACTCGACGCCGCGCTCGGTTCGCGCCCCCGGCCGCGCCGGGCTTGCCGGGGGCGCCGGGGCGCCTGCTAGAATGACCCGCACAGCGTGGCCCGCCGGGCCGCCGATTTCGACATGCGTCCCTCATGCAACCCACCGTATTCATCGTCTCGGATGGCACCGGCGTGACCGCCGAGACCTTCGCGCACTCGATCCTTTCCCAATTCGATCAGAAGTTCCGGCTGGTCCGCATGCCGTTCGTCGATTCTATCGACAAGGCGCACGCGACGGTCCGCAAAGTCAACGAGACGGCCGAAGCCGAGGGGCGCCGCCCGATCGTGTTCACGACGCTGGTAGACAGCGCCTCGAACGAGGTCGTCAACCATGCCAACGCGTGCGTGCTCGACATGTTCCAGCGCTTCGTCGAACCGCTCGAGCTCGAGCTGGACATGAAATCGAGCCACACGATGGGCCGCGTGCACCAGAACGCCGATACGGACGAGTACAAGAAGCGCATCGAGGCGATCAATTTCTCGCTCGCGCACGACGACGGCCAATCGAACCGCAGTTTGTCGGATGCGGACGTGATCCTGGTGGGCGTATCGCGCAGCGGCAAGACGCCGACGAGCCTGTATTTGGCCATGCAATATTGCGTGAAGGCCGCGAACTACCCGTTGATTCCCGACGATTTCGAGCGCGACAAGCTGCCGAGCGCGCTCGTGCCGTACCGCGACAAGCTGTTCGGGCTATCGATCGACGCGCACCGGCTCTCGGAGATCCGCAACGAGCGGCGCCCGGGCAGCAAGTACGCGTCGTTGGAAAACTGCCGTTACGAAGTGAACGAGGCGGAAAGCATGATGCGCCGCGACGGCATCAAGTGGCTATCGTCGACGCACAAATCGATCGAGGAGATCGCCGCAACGATACTGCAGGAAGTCAAACTGGAGCGCCGAACGTAGTAAGGTTTTTGCCTTTGATTTTGATTTTCAGGGGCATATGAAGCTCTAGGACGGGGCACGGGGGTTGGGGGGGGGGCGCCGCCGCCGCCCCCCCGCCCCCGCCCCCCCCCCGCGCT
>CAUPOD010000153.1:0-6437 GCA_963512745.1 uncultured Burkholderia sp.
CGCGTCATCGTGGGCGGACTCCAGCAGGTCCGCGCGGATGCGCCCGTGAAGATCGCCACGCAGACCCTGCAGGCCGCGGTGCCCGTGCCCGCGCCGGCGCGGCACTGACGGAGCGCACGCATGGCACGCTTCTTCATCTACCGGCCTATCCTGGCCATCGTTATCGCCATCGTCATCATGCTGCTCGGCGCGGCGTCCGTCACGTCGCTGCCGGTCGAGCAGTATCCGACCATCGCGCCGCCCTCGATTCAGGTCACGGCCAGCTACCCCGGCGCGTCGGCCGACACGATCGCCGCGACCGTCACGCAGGTCATCGAACAGAAACTCGGCGGCATCGACAACCTGCTCTATATGTCGTCGACCAGCAGCGCTGCGGGCCAGGCCACGATCACGCTGACCTTCAACCCGGGCACCAACGCGGATACCGCGCAGGTGCAGGTGCAGAATAAAGTCAGCCAGGCCACCCCGTCGCTGCCCGAAGTCGTGCAGGAACAAGGCATCCAGGTCGCCAAGTCGGCCAGCAACTTCCTGATGATCGTCGCGCTGTCGTCGCCGGGCGGCACCTACGATTCGATCGACCTCGGCAACATCGTCGCGACGCGCATCGAAGATCCTATCGCGCAAGTCAACGGCGTCGGCGACGTCACGCTGTTCGGCGCCCAGCACGCAATGCGCATTTGGCTCGATCCCGTCAAGCTGCACGCGGTCGGCCTGGCGACCTCGGACGTCACGAGCGCGATCGCCGCGCAGAACGTGCAGCTGTCGGTGGGACAGGTCGGCGGCTCGCCCTCGACCGGTTCGCAGGCCATCAACGCGACGATCCGCTCGTCCAGCCTGCTGAGCACACCGGAACAGTTCGGCGATATTCTGCTGCGCGTCGAGAGCGACGGTTCGAAAGTCCGGCTCAAGGACGTCGCGCGCGTCGAGGTGGGCGGCGACAGCTACGACACGTCCGCGCGCCTCGACGGCAAGCCCGCCTCGGCGCTTGCCGTCAAGCTCGCGACGGGCGCCAACGCGCTGTCGGTCGCGAAGG
Source organism: uncultured Burkholderia sp. (assembly GCA_963512745.1). Classification (GTDB taxonomy): domain Bacteria; phylum Pseudomonadota; class Gammaproteobacteria; order Burkholderiales; family Burkholderiaceae; genus Burkholderia. The sequence continues at coordinate 1,034 of CAUPOD010000153.1, forward strand.
CCGTACGCGCGAAACTCGCGGAGATCCGTTCGCAACTGCCGCGCGACGTCGAAATCGCTTACCCGTACGACACCACGCCGTTCGTGCGTATCTCGATCGAGGAGGTGCTGAAGACGCTGTGCGAAGCGGTGGTACTCGTGTTCCTCGTGATGTATCTGTTCCTGCAGAACCTGCGTGCCACGCTGGTCCCGACCATCGTCGTGCCCGTCGCGCTGCTCGGCACATTCGGCGTGATGGCCGCGATCGGTTTCTCGATCAACGTGCTGTCGATGTTCGCGATGGTGCTCGCGATCGGCCTGCTCGTCGACGACGCGATCGTCGTGGTCGAGAACGTCGAGCGCATCATGCGCGACGAAGGCTTGTCCGCCAAGGAGGCCACGAGCAAGGCGATGGGCCAGATCACGGGCGCGCTGGTCGGCGTCACCACGGTGCTGACAGCCGTGTTCGTGCCGATGGCGTTCTTCGCCGGTTCGACGGGCGCGATCTACCGGCAGTTCTCGATCACGATCGTGTCCGCCATGGTGCTTTCCGTGCTGCTCGCGCTGACGCTCACGCCCGCGCTGTGCGCCACGCTGCTGCGCGGTCAGGATCTCGGCCATGCGCAAAAGCGCGGCGTGCTGGGCTGGTTCAATCGCGTCTTCGACAGCGGCGCCGCGCGCTATGACTCGCTGCTCGCGCGCGCCGTGGCCAAACCCAAGCGCTCGATGGCGGTCTACGGCTTGATCACGGGGATCGTCGCGCTGCTGTACGTGACACTGCCCTCATCCTATCTGCCCGACGAGGACCAGGGCTTCTTCATCGTCTCGATCGGCGCGCCGGCCGGCACGCCCGCTTCGCGCACGCTGCGCACCGTCGAGTCCGTCGAGCAGTATTTCCTGCACGGCGAGCCGGCCGTGAAGCAGATGATTACGATCACGGGCTTCAGCTTCAACGGTCAGGGGCAAAACAATGCGCTTGCGTTCGTCGCGCTCAAGGACTGGGGCCAGCGCGGCAGCCGCGACAGCGCCCAGGCCATCGCGCAGCGCGCGAACCAGCATTTCGGCGTGAACCGCGATGCGCAGATCTTCGCGATGAATCCGCCCGCGATCCAGGAGCTGGGCACGCAAAGCGGCGTGAGCTTCGAGATCGAAGATCAGGCGAACCAGGGCCACGACAAACTGCTGCAGGCGCGCAACCAGCTCATGGGGCTTGCGGGGCAATCGCATACGCTGGCCATGGTGCGGCCGTCGGGGCTCGAAGATACGGCGCAGCTGCAAGTCGATATCGACCGCGAGAAGGCCAGCGCGCTCGGCCTGTCGATCTCCGACGTCAACGACACGCTGCAAACCGCGTTCGGCTCGTCGTACGTCGACAACTACATCGACACGGGCCGCATTCAGAAGGTCTACGTGCAGGCCGACGCGCCCTATCGCATGATGCCCGACGACATCGGCCGCTGGTACGTGAAGGCATCGTCGACCAGCACTACGAGCACGTCCGGCACGAGCGCGTCGGGCTACGATTCGAGCATGGTCCCGTTCTCGTCCTTCGCGACGAGCCGCTGGACTTTCGGGCCGCCGCAGATCGAGCGCTATAACCGCCAGCTCGCGATGGGCATGTCCGCACAGACGCGGCCGGGTACGAGCACAGGCCAGGCGATGACGGAGATCGAGCAGTTGGCCAAGCGGCTGGCGCCCGGCTTCGGCGTGGAATGGACCGGTCAGTCGTATCAGGAAAAACAGTCCGGCTCGCAGGCGTCCTACCTGTATGCGATCTCGCTGATCGTCGTATTTCTGTGTCTCGCGGGCCTGTACGAGAGCTGGTCGATTCCGCTGGCCGTGATCCTCGTCGTGCCGCTCGGGGTGCTCGGCGCATTGCTCGGCGCGCACCTGCGCGGGCTGTCCAACGACATCTACTTCAAGGTCGGCTTGCTCACGACGATCGGCCTGTCCACCAAGAACGCAATCCTGATCGTCGAGTTCGCCAAGGATCTGCACGCACAGGGGCGCGGGCTCGTCGAATCCGTACTCGAAGCCGCGCGCATGCGCCTGCGGCCCATTCTCATGACCTCGCTCGCATTCGTGTTCGGCGTGCTGCCGCTCGTGATCAGCTCGGGTGCCGGCGCCGGCGCGCGGCACGCGATCGGCACCGGCGTCGCGGGCGGCATGATCGCCGCGACCGTGCTCGCGATCTTTTTCGTACCCGTGTTCTTCGTCGTCGTGCGCAGGCTATTCAAGGAACACGGCAAAGACATCGAACCCGCCGCAACCGGCGAAGGCAACGCATGAAACCGAAGTACTCGCTGCTCCTCCTGCTCTGCGCAGGCGCGCTTACCGCGTGCACGCTGGAGCCCGCCTATCAACGCTCCGCCGCGCCCGTGGCTGCAACCTGGCCGGCCGGAACGGCCTATGCGGAGCACAACGCGCGAACCGATACGCCCGCCGCGAGCGAGCTGGGCTGGCGCGCATTCTTCAAAGACCCGCAGCTGCGGCAATTGATCGAGCTGTCGCTCGCAAACAATCGCGACCTGCGCGTGGCCGCGCTGAACGTCGCCGAATACGCGGCGAACTACCGGATCGCGCGCGCCAATTTAGGGCCGAGCGTGAATGCCAGCGGGTCGTTCACGCGCGAACGCACGAGCGGCTCGGACGGCGTCTACGGTTCGAGCGGCGTGAGTGTCGGCACGACGTCGTGGGAAATCGACTTCTTCGGGCGATTGCGCAGCCTCAAACATCAGGCGCTCGAACAATATCTCGCGACGGACGCCGCGCGCACGAGCACGCAGTTGAGTCTAATCGCGACCGTGGCAACCGATTACCTGCAGTTGCGCTCGGATCAGGCAATGCTGGTCATCGCCAACAACACCGTGACGGCGGACCGGCAGACCTACGACCTGACCGTAAAGATGATGCAGACGGGCAACGTGTCGATGCAGGACGTGCGCCAGGCGGAAAGTTCGCTGGCGAGCGCGCGTGCGAGCCTCGCGTCGTATACGCGCGCCGAGGCTCAGGATCGCAACAATCTCGCGGCCGACATCGGCTGCGCATTGCCCGGCGATCTGTCCGGCGGAGGCGCGCCGCTGCAGGACGACGGCATGCTCGCCGACATCGGCGCGGGCGTCCCGTCCGATCTACTCGAACGCCGCCCAGACATCGTCGAGGCAGAACATACGCTGAAGGCCGCGAACGCAAATATCGGCGCCGCGCGCGCCGCCTTCTTCCCCAAGATCGAATTGACCGCAACGGCGGGCACGGCAAGCAGCACGCTGTCCGGGCTATTCAAGGCGGGCACCGGCGCATGGACGTTCGCGCCGACCGTCTCACTGCCGATCTTCGATTACGGCAGTAACCGCACGAACCTCGACGTCGCGAAGATCGAGCGGGACATCGACATGGCCGACTACGAGAAAGCCATCCAGACCGCGTTCAAGGACGTCTCGAATGCGCTGGCCGGACGTTCCACCTATGTCGAGCAGGTCGATGCCGACCGCGAATACGTGGCTTCCGCGCGGCAATACCTGGCGCTAGCCCAAGCGCGCTATACGCGCGGCACGGACAGCTTCCTGACCCTGCTCGACGCGCAGCGCACGCTCTACTCGGCGCAACAGCAGCTTGCGACGGATACGCTCTCGAAGCTCGCCAATCTGATCACGCTGTACAAGGCGCTCGGCGGCGGCTGGTCGGAAAACGGCGCCGGGCAAACCGGCGCACGAGCAAGCCCCGAACCGTCCGCGTAGCGCGTCTTCTGAAGGCGATGCGTTCGGCGCAGCGCTCTAGTGCGTATCGGCTGGATTCAAGCATCCGGCTCGCCGATTCGAACGGCAAGAGCAGCGTGTCGGCGACCAGCGGTACGTTATCCGACAGCCGCTCCGTCCTTAGTGGCGGGTAGCAAACTCTTCGCCGAGCAGCACAAGCGCTTCGCCCTCGACCTCGCGACCCGCTAACGCGGCACGCTTCCGCGCATACGGATGCGATTTGCCGACCGCCATCGCCAACGCTTCGACATAAGGGTGACCGAGGGCGAGCCCACTTCACGAAATGCATTGACATCCGCTGCGTTACAAGGTATTGTGGATTTCGAAATATTCAAGAAGTTCGATTGCTGATCCCCATTTTCCGCCTCTTCTGCGCGGTATTCGCTGTCCTCTCCTCCTCCTTGAAATTTTTGTCACTCCGCAACGGAGTTTTTATTTTTATTTCAAGGAATTCTCATGGATACCGGTACTGTTAAGTGGTTCAACGATAGCAAAGGCTTTGGCTTCATTACTCCCGACGCCGGCGGCGACGATCTCTTCGCGCACTTCTCGGAGATTCGTGGCGACGGTTTCAAGACGCTCGCAGAAAATCAGAAGGTGAGCTACGAGACAAAGCGCGGCCCGAAGGGTATGCAAGCCGCGAATATCTCGCCGCAGTAACGTATTTCGAGGGCCGGCCTCCCGGCCCTCTACTTGTTTGCCTGACTACGCATCCTCGCGGAGCCATGCGCTCCCGATCTGATCGCCGCGTTTCGACGTGCGCATCATTTGTCCTTCGACACGATCCGTTTCGCCCCATTTTCAATTTATTTCGCTTGTACGGCATGAATGTCGTGCGGGCGTCGCTCGGTTATCGCTTATGCAAAATAACAAACATCTTCAACACTACAACGGTTATTCAGTTTCCCCATCCGCGCATCGGTTACCGGACGGCTGGTTTGCCGCCAACCTTCTGCTCGTAAGAGATGATGCGCGCTGCGCTGAGCCAGCGTCCTACAAGTTCTACGCGCTCGATTATTTCGATGACGAAACGCAGGCTCTGGCACACGCTACAACCTGGGCAACCGACTGGGTGGATAGTCGCGGCTAGTCGCGTCAGTCTCGACCAGGTACTTCAATCGATACTAGACATCTCTTGATTGCGAAGTCGGTCCGATGTTGGTTGCGAGATCAGCACTGCATGGACCGACCAGGCTTTCGTAGACATCCGGACGCCATAATTCATGGCAACGACGGAGGTGTTTATGAGTAGCAACAAGCATTACACGGATGAGTTCCGGGCTGAGGCGGTGAGGCAGGTCATCGAGCGGGGCTTTACGGTGGTGGATGTGGCCACCCGCATCGGTATTCCTAAGCACACGTTGTATGGCTGGGCGCAGGCCGCGAAGAAGACAACACGAGCACCCGGTGCGACGGCGGCGCTTAGTGACTCGGCCGAGATTCGTCGGCTCAAGGCTGAACTGCGGCGGGTGACCGAGGAGCGAGACATCCTAAAAAAAGCCGCCGCGTACTTTGCCAAGGGGTAAGGGCGAAGTACGCATTCATGCGTGCGCACGCTCGGGAGTTTCGCCTGGTGACGATGTGCCGGGTGCTGGGTGTGCAACGCAGTGGCTACTATGGTAAGCGCCTCGCGAGGGCCGTTCTCAATGCCTTATGCGCGTGAGGCATGAT
>CAUPOD010000154.1:0-6421 GCA_963512745.1 uncultured Burkholderia sp.
TTCTCGCGCGCCTCGAACGCGGCACGCACCGGAGCGAACGAACGGCGATGCGCGACGCACGGCCCATGCTCGCGCAACGCCGCGAGATGCTTGGCCGTGCCGTAACCGGCATGCGCATCGAAACCGTAGACGGGGAACTGCGCGTGCAAGACGTCGAGCATGCGGTCGCGCGTGACCTTGGCGAGGATCGACGCGGCCGAGATGCACTCGACCTTGGCGTCGCCGCCGACGATCGCCTCGGCGCGCACCGCGAGCGGCGGGCAGCGGTTGCCGTCGATCTGCGCAAGCGTCGGCGCGAGCGCAAGGCCCTCCACCGCGCGCTTCATCGCGAGCATGGTTGCATGCAGGATGTTGAGCCGGTCGATTTCCTCGACGCTCGCCTCGGCGATGCAGTACGCGCGCGCGTTCGCGACGATCTCGCCGAACAGCCGCTCGCGCTTCTTCGCGCTGAGCGCCTTGGAATCGTCGAGGCCGATGATCGGGCGCGCGGGATCGAGGATCACCGCCGCGGCGACGACCGGGCCTGCGAGCGGGCCGCGCCCTGCTTCATCGACGCCGCAAATGATCTCGCCGGGTCGGCTTAAATCGAGGCCCGCCTGGGCCGCCGCGGTCTCGACCGCGCGGCGCGTGGCACGCAGCGCGCTCATACGCGCTTCCCGCGTGCTTCGAGCACGCGCACCACGGCCTCGGCCGCGCACTGCGCGGTATTGCGGCGCAGCGCCAGATGCATCTCGGTGAAGATTTCGGTCAACGCGCGGCGGTTCGCTTCGTCGTTGAGCTGCGTGAGCGTGGCGTCGGCCAGGGCTTCGGGCGTCGCGAAATGCTGGAGCAGTTCCGGTACGACGAAGCGGCCGGCCAGGATGTTCGGCAAGCCCACGTACGGCAGATAGCCCTGGCGGCGCATGATCTGGCCCGTGAGCCAAGGCACCTTGTACGAGATCACCATCGGCTTCTTGAGCAGCGCGGCTTCGAGCGTGACCGTGCCGCTCTTGACGAGAATCGCGTCGGCCGCGGTCATCGCCCGCTGCGCGTGGCCCTCGACCAGCGTCACGGCCAGCTGCGGATACTGCGCGGCCATCGGCTGCAGCAGCGCGCGCAGCGCGGGCGTGGCGGCCGGCACCACGAACCGCAGCGCGGGTTCGCGCTGCTGCATGAGCGCCATCGCGGCGAAGAACGTCGGCCCGATCAGTTCGATCTCGGAACGGCGGCTGCCCGGCAGCACCGCGATCAGCGGGCCATCCGGCGGCAGGCCGAGCGCGGCGCGCGCGCCCGCGGTATCGGGCACGAGCGGGATCTCGTCGGCGAGCGGATGGCCGACGTAGGTGGCCGCCACGCCGGCCTTTTCGAGCAGCGCGGTCTCGAACGGAAACACGCACAGCATGTGATCGACGGCCTTGGCGATCTTCTTGATGCGGCCGCCGCGCCACGCCCAGATCGACGGGCACACGAAATGCATGGTCGGAATGCCGGCGTCGCGCAGCTTGTGCTCGAGGCTGAAATTGAAATCGGGCGCATCGACGCCGATGAACAGATCGGGCGGCTCGGTCAGCAGCTGATGCCGCAAGCCGCTGCGGATGCGCAGGATCTCGGGGATGTGCTTGAGGGCCTCGACGTAGCCGCGCACGGCGAGCTTTTCCATCGGCCAGTGCGCGTCGAAGCCCTCGGCGGCCATGCGCGGGCCGCCGATGCCGTAGTACTGCGTGTTGTCGGGCAGGTGTGTGCGCAGGCCGCCGAGCAGCGAGGCGGCGAGCAGATCGCCCGACGGCTCGCCGGCCGCCATGGCGATACGCGGAACGTGCGGTTGTAGCGCCATCGTTTAACGGATGATGCCGCGCTGCGACACGTCGATGAAATCGACGAGCGCCTGCACCGCCCCATCGCCGTCGCCGCCTTCGGTGGCCAGCTCGCGCAGCTGCTGCTTGGCCTCGTCGAGCGACAGGCCGTTCTTGTAGAGCACGCGGTAGGCGCTGCGCAGCGCCGAGATCGCGTCGGGCGAGAAGCCGCGGCGGCGCAGCCCTTCGACGTTGATGCCGTGCGGCTCGGCCTTGTTGCCGGCCGCGATCACGAACGGCGGCACGTCCTGCACGAGCGCCGAGGCGCCGCCGAGCATCGCGTGCGCACCGATGCGCACGAACTGGTGCACGCCCGACATGCCGCCGACGATGGCCCAGTCGCCGACCTCGACGTGCCCCGCCATCTGCGCGTTGCTCGACAGGATCACGTGGCTGCCGATGCGGCAGTCGTGGCCGATATGCACGTAGGCCATGATCCAGTTGTCGTCGCCGAGCGACGTGAGGCCCTGGTCCTGCACGGTGCCCGTGTGGATCGTCGTGAATTCGCGGATCGTGTTGCGGTCGCCGATCACGAGGCGCGTGGGCTCGTCCGCGTACTTCATGTCCTGCGGACGGCCGCCGATCGACGCGAAATGGCCGATGCGGTTGTCTTCGCCGATCGTCGTGTGGCCTTCGAGCACGCTGTGCGAGCCGACCGTGCTGCGGGCGCCGAGCACCACGTGCGCGCCGACGATGGCGTACGGGCCGATCTCGGCCGTCTCGTGAATCTGCGCGCCCGGCTCGATGATCGCCGTCGGATGAATCCTGCTCATGCGAGCTTGCCTCTCAATCTAAGTTCAGGTCCGCCCGCGCCGCGCGCGGGCTGCTTGGCCCTCGGGCCGCGGCGCTCAGGAAGCCGCGTCGACCGTCTTGACCGTGCACATCAGCTCGGCCTCGGCCGCGACCTTGCCGTCGACTTCGGCGACGGCCTTGAATTTCCAGATGCCGCGGATGTAGCGCTCGAACGTGACGTTGAGGATCAGCTGATCGCCCGGTTCGACCACGCGCTTGAAGCGCGCGCCGTCGATGCCGACGAAGTAGTACAGCGTGTTCTCGGGCTTGTTCGGCTGCTCTTCCGCGAACGTGAGCAGCGCGGCGGCCTGCGCGAGCGCCTCGATGATCAGCACGCCCGGCATCACCGGACGCTTCGGGAAGTGGCCCGTGAAGAACGGTTCGTTGATCGTGACGTTCTTGAGCGCCTTGATGTGCTTGTGCGGTTCGAGCTCGAGCACGCGATCGACCAGCAGGATCGGATAGCGGTGCGGCAGCAGCTCGAGAATCTTATGGATGTCGAATTGAAGGATATTGTTTTCGGTACTCATGATATGCGTCTCACGCGCCCAAGCGCGGTGGTATTGCTGTAGACCAGGGCCGGCCGCCCAACGCGGGCGGACCGGGCCGTCTTGCCGGCGCCGTTTCCCGCAACGCGCCGGCCCCGATGGTTCCCGAACGAATTCAGGAGCCGGCGGCTCCCGGGGTGTCCGCGCCGCCCGATGCCAGGGCGGTTTCGAGCGCTCTGACACGCTCGCGCAGTTTGTCGAGATTGCGCAGCAGCGCCGCGCTCTTGTTAAACGAGCGGTGATCGACGGCCGGCAGCGCGCTCGTGTAGATGCCCGCCTGCGGCAGCGATTTCGACACGCCCGACTGCGCGGTGACGATCACGTAATCGCCGAGCGTGACGTGCCCCGCGATGCCGACCGCGCCGCCGATCATGCAATGCTTGCCGATCGTCGTGCTGCCCGCGATGCCCGCGCAGCCCGCGATCACGGTATACGCGCCGATCCGGCAGTTGTGCGCGATCTGCACGAGATTGTCGATCTTCACGCAGTCTTCGATGATCGTGTCGGCCATCGCGCCGCGGTCGATCGCGGTGTTCGCGCCGATCTCGACGTCCTCGCCGATCGTCACGCCGCCGACCTGCGGAATCTTGACCCAGCTGCCCGTGCGCGCCTCGCCGTCGCCGACGAAGTCGGGCGCGAAGCCGAAGCCGTCGGAGCCGATCACTGCGCCGGCCTGCACGATCGCGCGCGCGCCGAGCTTGCAGCCGTGATAGACGACCACGTTCGGATACAGATGGCTATCGTCGCCGATACGCGTGCCGCGGCCGACGAACACGTTCGCGTCGAGCCGCACGCGTTCGCCGATCACGGCGCCCGCCTCGACCGTCACGTTCGGCCCGATCACGGCGCTGGCCGCAACCTGCGCGGCCGGATCGACGTTCGCGCGCGCATGCACGCCGGGCTGCGGCGCGGGCGCGGCCAGATCGATCAGCATCTGCGCCACGCGCGCGAAATACGCGTACGGGTTCGGGGTGACGATGAAGTTGCGGCCGTGCGCCGCCGCGCCGAGCCGGTCGAGATCGCCCTGCGCGATCAGGACGGCACCCGCGCGCGTGGTTTCGACTTGCGTCAGATATTTAGGATTCGCCAGGAAGGCGAGCTGCTGCGGACCGGCCTGATCGAGCGGCGCCAGGCCGCCGACTTGGCAGGCTGCATCGCCGACGATCTCGCCGCCGAATTTCGCGGTGAGCGCCTCGAGCGTCAAAGCCATTCGCGTATCGCTCCCTGGCCTCAGTTAGCCGAGGACGCCGCGAGCGCCTTGAGCACCTTGTCGGTGATGTCGATGCGCGGATTGATGTAGGCGCCTTCCTGCACGATCAGATCGTAGTTCTGCTGTTCGGCGATCTGCTTGATGACCTTGTTGGCCTTGTCGAGCACGGCGGCCAGTTCTTCGTTGCGGCGCTGGTTCAGATCTTCGCGGAACGCGCGCTGCTTGCGCTGGAAGTCGGAATCGAGCTGCGCGAGATCCTGCTGCTTCTGGCCGCGTTCGGCCGCGGACAGGCTCGCGCTGTTGCGGTCGAGCGCGTCGGACATGTCCTTGAGGCGCGCGGCCATGTCCTTGAGATCCTTGTCGCGCTTCGCGAATTCGGCTTCCAGCTTGGACTGGGCCGCTTTCGCGGGAGCGGACTCGCTGAGGATGCGATCCGAGTTGACGGCGCCGATGCGCGCCGAGACGTCTTGCGCCTGTGCGGCCATGGCGCTATACGCCATGCAGCAACCGAGCACCAGCACCGCACGTTTCAAAAACTTACCGATCTGCAAAATTACCCTCGCTGTAGTCGATGTCCGTCATGCTCGAAGCTGCACGCCCGAGCACCACGCCCGCGGCATCCGGCGGCTCAAAAACGAACCAGACGCGCCAGATCGTTGCAGAGCGCGATCGACGACAAAATGATGATGCAAATAACACCCGCACGCTGCAAGAACGCCTGCCATTGTTCCGGTATCGCCTTACCTGTCGCGGCTTCGACCAGATAATATAACAGATGCCCCCCGTCCAGAACCGGAATCGGCAGCAAGTTGAGCACGCCGAGACTGATGCTGACGAGCGCCAGGAACGAAGCGAACGCCGACCAGCCCAATTCCGCGCTCTTGCCCGCGTAATCGGCGATCGCCACGGGCCCCGACAAATTCTTCAACGACGCCTGGCCGATCAGCATGCGGCCGAACGTGAGCACCGAATCGCGCGCGACCTCCCAAGTGCGCTCGGCACCCAGCCGCAGGCTGTCCAACACGCCGTAGCGCACGTCGACGAGCGGCGTATGCAGCGTGAACATTGCACCGATGCGCCCGATCGGCGCACCCGTTTCCTCGTCGTGCTGCAACTGCGGCACCACGGTCACGCCGCGCTGCGCACCCGCGCGGCCGATCTGCAGCGTGAGCGGCTGGCCCGCGTGCGCCTTGATCGCATCGATCAGGCGCGCCGAGCCCGCGAGCGGCTGCCCGTTCAAACCGAGCAGGCTGTCGCCCGGCTGCAGGCCCGCTTGCTGGGCGGCGCTGCCGGGCTGCACGGACACGATCGAGAGCGGACCGCCGCCGGGTTCGAAGCCGAGGCGCGCGAGTCCCGCGTCCGCCTTGGCGGGATCGGCCGAACCGGCCGCGTTCGCGGCGCCGGACGCAAGCGCCACGTCGTAATTGCGTACCGTACCGTCTTTTGCGCGCACGCTCAGCGACGCGGTGCCGCCGTCGCGCGCGGCGCGCGCGAGCACGCGGTCGAATTCGATCCACGAACGCACGGGCATGGGCTCGGCGTCCGGCGGCGCGCTGACCGAGAGCACGGTCTCGCCGCCCGTCAGCCCTGCCCGCGCCGCGGCCGTCTGCGGGGCGGGCTGCGCGAGCAGCGCGGCGGGCTCGGTCACGCCGCACGCGAACACGAGCGCGGATACGACGATGGCGAACAGGAAATTGGCGAGCGGCCCCGCGAGCACGATCGCGGCGCGCTTCGCGAGCGGCTGGCGGTTGAACGCGTGCGGGAGATCTTGCGGCGGCAGCGGCGTGTCGGCTTCGCGCTCGTCGAGCATCTTCACGTAGCCGCCCAGCGGCAATGCGCCGAGGCTCCACTCCGTGCCCGAGCGGCGGTCGGTCCAGCGCAGCAAAGGCGTGCCGAAACCGATCGAGAAGCGCAGCACCTTGACGCCGCACCAGCGCGCGACGCGGTAGTGGCCGTACTCGTGCACGGTCACGAGCACGCCGATCGCAACCAGGAAGGCCAGCAGTTCGATCAGCGCGTTCATCGGCTCGTCCTTAGCG
>CAUPOD010000155.1:0-6363 GCA_963512745.1 uncultured Burkholderia sp.
CCTATCAATCGCATGCCGATGCACAAGGCCACCACGTGATCGGCATGGGTGTCGGCGGCGAGCCGTGGTTCAGCGGCAGCCGCTGGGGCGTGACGGGCGCAGAGGATCTCGGCGGCGGCCTGAAGGCCATCTTCCGCCTGGAAAGCGAATACGTGGTGGCCAACGGCAGCGAAGAAGACCCGGGGCAGATCTTCGATCGCGACGCATGGGTCGGCTTGCAGAGCGACACGTTCGGCAAACTCACGGCCGGCTTCCAGAACACGATCGCGCGCGACGCCGCGGCCATCTACGGCGACCCGTACGGCTCCGCGGCCCTGAGCACCAACGAAGGCGGCTGGACCAACGCGAACAACTTCAAACAGATGATCTTCTACGCGGGCACGGCGAACGGCGCCACGCGTTATACGAACGGTCTGGCATGGAAGAAGCTGTTCTCGAACGGCATCTTCGCGGCCGCGGGCTATGCGTTCGGCAACCAGCCCGGGGCGTTTTCGGCTTCGTCGGCATACCAGGCCGCGCTCGGCTATAACGGCGGCGCGTTCAACGTCTCGGGGTTCTATAGCCATACCGACAGCCTGAACACGGCGCTGCAGGAAACCTTCGCGAACCAGGCTTACTCGATCGGCGGCAACTACACGTTCGGCATCCTGCGCGCCAATGCCGGTTACTTCCACTACAGCGGCAATCAGCCGGCCGCGCCGAAGCGCGTGGACAACGCGTGGACCGTGTCGTTCAAGCTCTCGCCGAAGGGCCCGCTCGACTACGAGCTCGGCTATCAGCAGATGCATACGAAGAATGCGCTGTACAACGCGGACGGCGACATCCCGAACGCGAACAACGACAATAGCTTCGACCCGAGCGGCGCGGTACATAACGGCTATAAGGAAACGGTGTACGCGTCGGCGTTCTACCACCTGTCGAAGCGCACCGAGCTGTACGTGGCCGGTGATTACATGAAGCTGCATGGCGGCTATCGCGTTTCGCAGATCGGCGACAACTCGCGCAGCCAGGTCGAAGCGACGGCCGGTATCCGCACGCGGTTCTGATCGGGGCTTGGGCGCTCGGAGAAGAAGTTTTTATGTCGGCTGAAAATAGGGCTTTACAGGTCTAAAAATACCTGACATAATCTTTTCTTCTTCGGGCGGTTAGCTCAGCGGTAGAGCACTGCCTTCACACGGCAGGGGTCACTGGTTCGATCCCAGTACCGCCCACCAGGAGTCGTGGGTGTGTTGCAAGCCCGAAGAATAAAGGCCCTCAGGCGAAAGCCGAGGGCCTTTTTCTTTTGCTAATTCCGACCCAAAAATAACGGGCGGCCAGTCGCAAATGAATCAGCCGGGACAGCGCGATTCCGTATGCGCATGGACTTTGTTTTGCGATGCCGTAGAACTGAGTCAAATCTGGCGCCTCGACTCCGAGGGAGGCGCTATAACCACACGCGAAAAAGCCCGCTGTCACGGCATTTCGTGAGTTGGCGTGGCGGAGGACAGGCAGTTATCCCGTCTGCCCGGACTTGCTCTTGTGCTTCGGGATCGTGCCCGGCGGTTGCCAGCTTTCCACCAGTGCCAGCAGGCCGGGGAAACGGGCTTGAAGATCTTCGCGTCGGAGCCGGCTACGCCGTTCCAGGCCGCAAAGTCGTTGGCGGATCACCCCGGCCTCGCGCAGCGCCTTGAAGTGGTGAGTAGCCGGCGCGCTGAACAATCCATTCCTTCTGGACGATGATTTCTCGATCGGTCATACAAAACCTCCTTCGCGATAGCGAGCGACGATCGAGCGTAAGCCCATGCTAAATCCGGTCGGCATTCGTGCATTCGGCGTTGGTCTGCCCATGCGTCAGGACCGAATGCCGCCGGCGCTACGTTAGCCCATTAGCCCAACAGTGCCACGAGGCCCGCACTGGCCGCCTTGGCGACTTTCACCAACCGCGCCTCCGACATTCCTTCCCGCGCGCTTCCCGACAACCCCGACATTACCGTCGACACGTAATCCGTCGCCGCATCCGCACGACGAAGATGCGTCTTCGCCACGAATGTTCGAATTTGTGCGCGACGACGTTCCGCAACCCGGCGCGCGAGCACTGCACTCTCACTCTGCGCATGACCGCGTGCCGCCTCGAGCACGAGACAGCCGGTGCATTCGGGATCGCGAGCATAACGGCGCGCCGCGCGTACGAGCAGATCGGTCAACGCGGCCGCCGGTGGCCGGTCCGACAGCAGGATGTCGGTGAGCGCAAGTTCGCTGCTCGCGTACCGCTCCAGCACGCGTTCGAAGAATTTTGCCTTGCTGCCGAACGCCGTATAGAAACTCGGCGGAGTGATGCCGAGCTCGTTCGTCAGCGCACTCAGTCCCACGGCATCGTAATCCGCTGCGTGAAACATACGCTGACCGACCGCGAGTGCCACGTCAGGATCGAACACGCGCGGGCGGCCGCGTCCCGGCTTTGACCCGACATTTAAATTAGTGGTCACTATAAAAATCCTTGCGATATCGCTTCTGAAATAATATAGTGGTCGCTATCTTAATTCAAGGCTTGCCGCGTCACTCTCGATAAGCATGTAGCTAACGGCTTCGGCTCAGGAGAGCGGGATTACTAGGAGAAAACGGCGGAGGAGTAATCCGGTATGACGATCTACGTGACTTACCACGGCGAACCCGGTGCATGTTTCGATCGCACGTATTACGTCGATCGCCATCTGCGGTTCATGACACAGCATTGGACGCAATACGCGCCGCTGCCGCACGACCGCACGGTAACGGTCACGGACTCATCTACGAAAAGAACTCCACCGCTGCGCTCGCGCAGGTGTCCGACTGGATTACGCTCATCACCTGATCATTGTAAGGAGAAGAATTATGAATATCGGCATCATCGGACTCGGCGCGATGGGACGCGAGATGGCACGTCTTCTCGCGCAAGCGGGGCATGACGTGAAAGCATGGAACCGTTCAGGTGGATCAGTGGATGGCGTGACGATGGTGGCATCGCCCGCCGAGGCGCTCCAGGGCGACGCCGCTTTCACGATGCTCTCCGACGACGAGGCCATTCGCTCGACGCTGCTTGCATCAGGCGTGCTTGCACAAGCAAAGCCAGGTCTCGTGCACGTGGTCACGTCGACGATCTCGGTGGCATTTGCGCGCGAGCTGGTCGCGGCACATGCAGCGGCGGGCATCGGCTACGTGTCCGCTCCGGTGTTGGGACGGCCCGATGTCGCGGCCAAAGGCGAACTTAACGTGCTGGCGGGCGGTCCGCCCGGCGCAGTTGCAACAGTGCGGCCGCTGCTCGATGTGATCGGCGGACGCATCTGGGATATGGGAGACCAGGCGCCGGCGGCGAATGCCGCGAAGATTGCCTGCAACATGATGATTGCGATGGCGATCGAAGCGATGGCCGAAGCAGCCGTGCTCACCGAAGCGAATGGCCTGCCGCGCGAGCGCTTCTTCGATGTGATTCTCAATACACTGTTCGGCAGCCGATCATACCAAGTGTATTCGGCGAATATCGCCAATGCGAATTACTAGCCGGGCTTCAAAGCGGTGCTTGGGTTGAAAGATCTGCGGCTCGCATCCGAAGTCGCTGCGGATGCAGGCCGCACGTTGCCGATGCTCGCGGCGGTACATGGGCGCATGAGCGAAACGGTCGCGGCAGGCATGGGCGAAAGGGACTGGTCGGCGATGGCGAAATACACCATCGAGTCAGGCGGCGTACGGTAGTTTGGCTATCTTTGAAAGCCTTACCCAGACCGGATCGAGACCCTAGATCGATCCCAGTACCGCTCACCAGATTCTGGCCCGGGTAGTTCCGAAGGCTTCCGCAAGACCTTAAAAAACCCGCGTGGCTGCAAGGCTACGCGGGGTTTTTATTCCTATGCCGGCCGAAAAGTACATGGGCAGTTAGCCCCCTACGTGGGCGTACTCGGGGGCTCAGCTCGGGCTTCCGATACCCACTAAAAAAGCGCCCCGTTCAGAGATGTTCCGCGCCGCCATCGACGGCGCGCCGCGGCGTTGCACTCACGCAGGTCCCGCAAGCGCCCCGGCACAAGCCTCAGGTTTCCAATAGAAGCTGCGCGCTACCTTGTCTCGGTCAAACAAGATCTTGTACTGACAAAGCATACCGCCATCCGCGGCCGGCAAATGGAACAGATAGTCCCATTCGCGTACGCCGACGAATCCCTCGCCGAAATGCGGGGGCCCAAGCAGCGCGTAAAGCTGATCCTTTGTCATGCCCGCATGCACGCTGCGCAGGTTGTCTAGATTCGGCCACGTGCCATCGCGCAGAAGCGCGGTTTGCACGTCGGGAAAAACCGGTTTGTCGGTCATGCCTGCCGCGCTTACTCGGCTAAGGTTGCCGCAGCCGGCAAGCGCAAGCGCAACACCGGCCGAGGCAAGTGTCAGCGCCGCCATGCGCGGCAGGGAAACGTTCTTTTTGTTACGCATAGTTTAAGTTCTCTCGCATTCGTTCAGAAGCACTTGATTTTCACCACTGGTAGCCCGCGCCGATCGCGCCACCATAGTCGCCACGCGACGTGCTGCTTGCCGATCCCTTCACGAGCCAGTGGCCGTTCTCCGAAACCGTCGACAAACCGATCGCGACACCGCTCTGCCCGCGCCACGTGCCCCCGCCGACTGCGACCATGCTCTTCCCCGGCAAATAGGCTTGCGGCAGTGTGGCCATCGCCATCGCCGCGGCCACACCGGCGCTCAGGCGGCGGTCCATCGCGCCGAGGTCGCCGCGCAGGCCGGCCATCTGGCTGTCGAAATTGTTTTGCGCCCCGCGGAGTTGGCCGAGGTTGACCGCATCGGTATCGGAGGTGCCGGGCGCCACGTTCGTGATCTGCCGCTCGTGTCCTGCCGCGCCGACCGACACCGAGTCAGCGCGATCCGCGACCGAGCCGGCGCCGAGCGCAACCGAGTTGTCCGCTGAAGCATGCGCGCCGTTGCCGAGCGCGGTACTACCCGCACCCGACGCGACCGCGCCGCTGCCGCCCGCCGTCGCATTGCTGCCGCTGGCCTGCGGCGCGGTCGCCTGGCCGTCCTGATTGACCTGGAACATGCCACCCGCGCCCTTTTGCAGATTCGTCACATCGCCTTCCACGTTCGAGACGCGGTCGCCCATCTTCGACAGATCCTGACCGACCTGGCCGACCTGGCCGGTCACGTCGTCGATCTTCTTGTCCGTGTAGTCGTTCGCGGCCTTCACGGCGCCGTCGAGCTGACGCAGGTTCACCGCGTCGGTCTCTTCCTTGCCATCCGCGACGTTGCTGATCGTGCGCTCCGAGCCCGGTGCGCCGACCGAAACCGTGCCCGACGTATTGTTCTGCGCACCCGAGTACTTGCCCGTGTATTGTTCGCCGCCGCGATCCGCGACCGAACCCGAGCCCAGGGCGACATCGCCGCCTTGCTTCGCGTTCGCACCGTTGCCGAGCGCCACCGAGTTCTCGCCGTTTGCGGTCGCGCCCGGCCCCATCGCGGTGCTGCCCGCGCCGTTCGCCTGCGAATCGGGCAGCGGCGTGCCCGTACCGCCGTTCGCGTGGAAGTACTTGATGCCGCCGCCGTTCGCAATATTCGAAACCTGCTGGCCGAGATTCGATACGTTCTGGTTCGTCTGGTACAGCTGTGCGCCGTTCACGGCGTCGGTGCTGTTCTCCGACAGATCGCCCTGAGCGAGATTGGTCAGCTTCGTGCCGCCCGTCTTGCCGCCGTCCGTGCTCGTCGGGCCGCTCAGCGTTACGCTGTTGTAGTTGATCGAGCCGTCGGGATTCTTGTCGTACTTGACCGCTTGGTTGTCGGTTTGCTGCGCGGCCTGCTGCACTTGGTAAAGCTGTGAGCCATTGACGGCATCCTGGCTGTTGGCCGAGACGTCGCCCGGCGCCACGTTCGTGATCTTCTGGCCGGCCATGTCGAGACCCGAACCCGACAGCACCGGGCCGCCGTTGTCGATACCGACGCTCGTAAAGGTCGGGATGTCGCTCGTCGCGATCGTGATCTGCGCGCCGTTCTGCGTCAGTGCGATGTTCTTGCCGCCGGTGAACGTTACGGTCGATCCGGGCTGCACGGCCTGGATCGACGCGCCGCTCGTATTGCCGGCCGTGGTCACGTTCCAGCCCTGGTTCAGCGCATTGATCGCATCGCTGATGTTGTTCTGCTGCTGACCCGCGATGTTGTAGGACGGGTTCGTCAGCTTGCCCGTTGCCGGGTCGTAAGACGCGCCGCCGCCGATCGCCGAGGCCGCGCTATCGCCCAGGTTGTTGACCGTCTGGTTCGTCTGATACAGCTGCGAGCCGTTCACCGCGTCCGTGCTGTTCGACGAGACATCGCCCGCCGCCACGTTCGTCAGCTTGGTCGGCCCCGAGCCGCCCGGATTCAGCG
>CAUPOD010000156.1:0-6351 GCA_963512745.1 uncultured Burkholderia sp.
GCCGACGGCGCTGCCGCTTCCGCCCCGCAGGCTGCGGTGCCGGCGGCGCCCACGAGTTATGCCGCGTCGAACTCGGGCGTCGCGCCCAGCGGCTGGGAGCACGGTTTGCGCGCCGAGGTCGCGAAGCTGCTGCGCGAGAATTCGGCCGACGTCATGGACGAACTCGCCCGCCGCTTCGAGGCCGCCATCATCCGCGAGGCGCTCGACTTTACGCGCGGCCGCAAGGTCGAAGCGGCCGAGCGTCTCGGCATCGGCCGCAACACCATCACGCGCAAGATTCAGGAGCTGCATCTGGAGTGAGGGAGCTCGCCCCGCCGCCTATCCCGCGTTATAGTGACGGATCAGAAATCGAATAACCGGTCCGAAGGACTCACGCGGGGGAGACGTATGAAGCTATCGCGCGGCATCGCGCTAGGCGTTCTGGCAGTCGCATTGTCCGGCTGTGCCAGCGCGCCGGATTTGATCGAGCAAAGTAGCGCGCCCGGCATTACGCCGACACAGGTCAGCCGGGTACTGATCGTGGTGGACGGCAACATGTTCGCCACGCCCCTCTATGGCCGTTTCGGGCGAGCGTACATGACCGGCCTCGGCCGCGGTTTGCAGGAAGCGCTGACCGGCGTGCCGAGTCAGGTCGTCGAGGTAGATGCCATGTCGTTCGGCAACCCGGCGCTCTCGGCGCTGACGGCTACACGGCCGAGTCACGCGATCCGGGTCTATACGATATCGAGCACGCAGCGCAACGGCACGCCGATCGACTCGGTCTGGCAGATGAATGTAGACGACGTAACGATTTCCCCAACTGCTACCGCGGCCAACGTGTCCGGCAAGCCGGTAGGCATCCACGTTCAGTTACGGTCGATCTATCGAGCGCGTGCCGAAGGCGATACCTGCTTCGATGCCGAAACGTTGGCCGACAAATGCGGCGAGGCGATGGGCAAAACTTTCGGCGATGCATTGCGAAAGTCGCATGCCGTGCTAATGACTGAGGGCGCTTCGTCCTGAGGACGCCTGGTCTCTCGCGGCATTGCGCGGCCTTGTGCGCATCGGATTGCCGGGATGGGCAGTCCGTCAGCTCGATTCTCAGCCGATCTCGGCAATCACGGGTGTATGGTCCGACGGCTGTTCCCAAGTGCGCGGCTCGCGGTCGACCGTGCACGCCGTGCAAGTCGCGGCAAGCGCAGGGGACAGCAGAATGTGGTCGATGCGCAGGCCTGCGTTGCGGCGGAACGCGAACATCCGGTAATCCCACCACGTGAAGCTCTTTTCGGGTTGCTCGAAGCGGCGGAACGCATCGACGAAGCCGAGCGCGAGCAGTTGCTCGAAGTGCGCGCGCTCCTGCGGCGAGACGAGGTTCTGGCCGACCCATTTCGACGGATCGTGCACGTCCTGGTCGTGCGGCGCGATATTGAAATCGCCGAGCAGCGCCAGCCGTGGATGGCGTTGCAGTTCTTCCTTGAGCCACGCATGCAGCGCGTCGAGCCACTGCAGCTTGTAGACGAACTTGTCGGATTCCGGCGATTGCCCGTTCGGGAAATAGGCGCAGACGATGCGCGTGCCGTCGATGGTTACCGCGATCACGCGCTGCTGCGGGTCGTCGAAGCCGGGGATGTTGCGCACCACGTC
Organism: uncultured Burkholderia sp.; assembly: GCA_963512745.1. Taxonomy (GTDB): domain Bacteria; phylum Pseudomonadota; class Gammaproteobacteria; order Burkholderiales; family Burkholderiaceae; genus Burkholderia. The sequence goes on from CAUPOD010000156.1 coordinate 1,624, forward strand.
GGCTTCGTCGAACGGCAGCGTGTCGCGTGCGAGAATCGCCACGCCGTTGTAGGTCTTCTGGCCCGCGAACCAGCTGCGGTAACCGGCGGCAGCGAGGTCGTCGCGCGGGAATTTCTCGTCCGGCAATTTCAACTCTTGCAGGCAGAGCACGTCGGCGCCGTCGCGCGCGAGCCAGTCGAGGACGTGCTGTTTGCGCACGTTGAGGGAATTCACGTTCCAGGTGGCGATTTTCAAGGGGAGGTCGGCTTCGGCCGCTCAGAGAAGTTAGCCGATGATTTTACACAGTGGTTACAGATCCTGGGCGTCCGTCTGTCTATGATGCGAAGCAGGAGGCGCAATTCATATTATTTGCCCGAACCCACGATCATGAACACTATCCGCAAGCCCGCCGCGACGGTCTTCGCCTCGTCTCTGTTGGCCGGGCTGCTGACGCTGAGCGCGTGCGACAAGCAACCCGGCGCGGCGGCCACGACGTCCGCGTCGAATGCCGTCGCTTCGGTCGTCGCTCCGGCGTCCGCCGCGCCGGTCGCCGCCACGTATACGCCGCCGAGCGCCGATCAGCTGTATCGGCTGGTCGCGCCGATCGCGTTGTTTCCGGACAAGCTCGTCGCACTCGTGCTCGCGGGCGCCGGGTATCCCGATCAGATCGATGCCGCGAATCAATGGCGCACCCGCTATCCGTCGCTGAGCGGCACGACGCTCGCGGCCGCAGTCGATCCGCAGAGCTGGGCCCCGAGCGTCAAACTGCTGACCGCGTTCCCGGCCGTGCTCTCGCAAATGGCGCAGAACCCCGCGTGGACCACGGCGCTCGGCCAAGCCTACGCGAACGATCCGACCGACGTGATGAACGCGATCCAGGCGATGCGCGCGCGGGCACGCAATAGCGGCAATCTCAAGACCTCGAAGCAGCTCGTGGTCACGCAGGCGGCGCCCGTTGTCGTCGGCGCCCCCGCGCCCGACTATGCGCCGGAATATTTAGGCCCGGCGGAGATTCCGCCGCCGCAGGAACCTATCGTGATTGCGTCGGCGCAGCCCGACGTCGTCTACGTGCCGAGCTACGACCCTTCGGACGTGTACGGCGAACCGGTCGATGCTTATCCCGGGTATGCGTGGAGTCCGCCCCCGCCGGCCTATGTGCCGTCTGAAGCAGTGACGGTGGGCGCGTTGACGTTCATCGGCGTGGCCGTCGGTGCGCTCGCAGTCGAGCATTCGCATTGGGGCTGGCATTCGTGGGGCGTCGATTGGGGCGGCCGGCGGCATCGGCGCGATATCGGTCCGCAAATGCGTCCCGACGACAGGAATTGGCAGCGCCCAGGCGTGACGTACAACCACGCGGCCTACGTGCCGCCTGTAGCGCGGGTTCCGGCGGAGCGTGGAGGGCATGCTTGGACAGGCGGTGGCCGCGAGAGCGCGCCGCAAGCCGAGCTAAACCGGCCGCCTGCGCCACAGCCACAACCTCAATCTCAGCTGCAGCCGCAGCGCTCCTTTGGCGGGTGGAATCCGAACCGCGACCGAGCGTATGCGGGCGGTGCCGCGCCCGCGCCCGCGGCCCCACCGCAACCCGCACCTACACCTGCACTTGGGTCTCTCGGGCGTGCACCAGAGGGCGCGCATGGCGGCGCTTGGAATAGTCTGCGTGTTCCGGGCGGCGCCGCGGCGCCCATGCAGATGCCGCATTTCTTGCCGAACGACGAGCGCCCCGGTGCCCCGGCGCATGCGAACCCGCGGCCGCAACCGGGGCAGTCGTCCCTGGATGTCTCGCATGAAAACGCGGCGACGCAGCAGCCGCAGCCCCAGCGTTCCCTTGGCGGGTGGAATCCGAACCGCGATCGCGCTTACGCAGGCGGCACCGCGGCGGCACAGAGCGGTGCGCTGCAGCCGGAGGTTCGTCCGGAACAACGGCCGGTTCCTATGAATGCGCCGCAGCAGATCTCGCCGTCCGGCGAGCGGCATGGGCCGCGCGGACCGCAGGGCGAGATGTTGCAGGGTCACGACCAACAGCGGCAGGTCGAGTCATCCGCACAGATGCAGATTCAGGCCCGACCGGCGCCCCAGCAGATCGCGCCGCCCCCGGGTCCACAACGGCACGTTGAGCCGCCGATACGGATGCAGGCGCCGGCAATGCCGCAACACATCGAGCCGCCAGTGCATATGCAGCCGCCGCCGATACAGCAACATATCGAGCCGCCCGTACGCATGCAGCCGCCACCGATGCCGCAGCCGCAACATTTCGAGCCGCAGCCTCGCATGCAGCCGCAACCGATGCCGGCGCCGCGCCCGCAAGCGCAGCAGCCGCAGCCTCAACATCAGAACGGCCAGGGCGCCCCATGGCAAAACCCCGACCGGCATTAAGCCATGACGGTTTCTTGCGCAATTGGAAAGAATTGTGCGAAAAAGTTTGACAGAGCTATATGAAGTCCATATAATTTATTTCTCTGACGCGGGGTGGAGCAGTTTGGCAGCTCGTCGGGCTCATAACCCGAAGGTCGTAGGTTCAAATCCTACCCCCGCAACCAAGATTCAAGCGAAAGCCCGATTTCAGCAATGAAGTCGGGCTTTTTGCTTTGGCGGTGCAGCTGCTGACGGAGTCCTGGCACATGTGCGAGCCCATGCCCCGTGTCCAGCAGCGGGCGTTTTACGATCAGTCGGCTAGCTGGGTGCTGAGCCGTTCCTTGAGGCGCTCGTATTTCTCCGTCGATGTATCGGACAAAGCCATGGCCAGAGACGAAGGGGTTCCGTCGTAAGGGATCGGTTCGGCAAACTGCGACGCCGTCAGATCCCACGTTGTTCCGTCGATAGCGTTATAAAAATGGGTACCCCCAACCGTCTTCGTGGTCAAAATCTCGCCGCCAAAGAAATCCTGCACAACAAGCGACGTGATGCTGCAATGATTGAGCGCAGGATTCGACGAGGACCAGGTACCGGCGGGACTAGCCGTATCGCTCGCCCAAACATGCCGAAGCGCTCGATATAGATCAATCGGGGTTTTGAACGAGTAGGCTTTCAGCGCTTCTGGCTTTTCCTGTGTCATTGCTTTCCTATTTTCAAAATAGTCCGATGAATTCCTTCGCGATTTTTACATGCTGCGGTACACATCGCTCAAACCACACGCCAGCGTGACAAATGCAGCCTGCCTTCAACCATCTCGACATAATCGACGAACCGGTTGATCCAGCCGTCGTACGGCGCGCCCCGCAGCGGCGCGCGGTATTCGAGAGCGGTTTGCCGCATCAAGTCTTGAACCGTGCGCTCGGTGGCGGGGTCGATCGGCCCCGCGGCCAATTCGTTGGGTCGCGTGGCCGGTTCCGCGAGCACAATCCGATCCCACGGCACGCCCCATACGGTCTGCGCGAACGAGTCGTCGGTTGCGCGATACCGCTCGTCCACCGCCATGCGCTTGGCGTCGTCCATCCCGTTTAATTTGCCCGTGTCGAGGCCGTTCTCGTGGATCAGCCGTTCGACAAAGCGCATCGCATCGCGCGGGCGCACCGGAATGCGCCGCTGAAACCGTAGCGCGCACAGGCGCCGCGAAACTTCGATGGCGAGCGGCCCCAAGCTGCGGTTTTCGACGCGTTCGGCGGCGCCGGATTCGAGCAGCGGCATCACGCGCGTGTTCAATCCGAGTTCGGTCAGAAAACGTTCGATCAGCGAAGCGGCCGAGCGGCGGTCGCGCAGCGGCACGGCCCGGATACGGCCGTCGCACGCGCGCCTCCACGGTTCGATCAGCGCCGCATAGGCGAACCGTCCCGACATCTCGTATTCGCGGAAAAAGCGTGCGAAGTCCCGGCACTCGCGGATCATTTGCGCGAGCAACGTATAGGACGAATTCCAGTATTCGCTTTGCGGTTTGACGATGAGTACGACTTCCATCGCGTAGCCGCGGCTCGCGAAGAATGCCTGCAATTGCTCGGGGACGCGAAAGCGCCGTTGCTGATGCACGAAGTCCTCATACGACAGCAGGACGGTATCGTGATCGTGCGTGCGCAAGTGATCCGAGAGACGCTCGAACAATTCTGCGCGTTCATGGCGCGGACGGCGGACATCGAGCGTCTCGCCGAAATGCTGGTGGTTGACGTGCGGCGCGTGCTGCATCGCGCGCGGCGTGAGATCCGGATAGAGGATGCCCGCGCGCTGTAGGCGCGCCCGCGATTCGCAAAACAGATATTGCAGCGTGGTGGACCCCGTACGGGGCATTCCGATATGAACGATGGCTCGACGCATTCGTGGCGACTCCCAAGAATCGCGCGCTGTGGCGCTGGCCGGCTAAGTCTAAAACGGCCCTGCGGGTTTTAACGCCGAACGCCATCTTTCATGTGATTAATGATGTATCAGATGGTTACCGATGCGCATGCGCGGCTAGATGGCGCCGGATGACCGACAGATAACGATCGCCGACCGCGTGATCGACCGGATCGTGCTGGGTGGGGTGGCGCAGCCAGAGCGGCGGCCATACACCGAGATAGCGGCAGACCGCCGAAACGTACGGCTTGCGGACTCGGCCGAGCTGCCGGGCAGCGCTTTCGAGCCGTTCGTCGCCGACCTGGCCGCGTAGCCAGGCAAGCGTTTGTCGATCGATTTCATTGACGATACGGATCAGATGTTCCATTGCACGCCTCACTGTTTATCGATACAGTGCTGTAAATATATACAGTATTTTGGGGCGAGGCAAGCCAGGTGCGGCGCTGCGGCGCATACGCAACGAAAATCACGGGGCGGGCGGCGCGGAAC
>CAUPOD010000157.1:0-6344 GCA_963512745.1 uncultured Burkholderia sp.
CAGTACGCGAGCGCGGCGACCATGCCGGTCGGGTTGTAGCCGATGCCCTGCGGGAATGCCGACGAGCCCATCACGAACACGTTGTGCACGTCCCAGCACTGCAGATAGCGGTTCAGCACGCTCGTGCGCGGGTCGGTGCCCATGATCGCGCCGCCGACGAGGTGGGTGGTCTGGTAGATGCGCGTATCGAAGTGCTGGCCGTACTGGCGCGTAAACACCGAGGTCGCCTTCGGGCCCATCGCCTGCGCGATCTTCATCATCTGGCCCGTCACGTACTGCGCCATCTTGATGTCGTTGTCCTTCCAGTCGAACGTCATGCGCAGCAGCGGCTGGCCGTACGCGTCGCGATAGGTCGGGTCGAGGTCGAGATAGACGTCGCGGTACGACATGTTGCTGCCGTGCGCGTCCATCGACACCGTATGCAGGTACGACGACTTGACCGCCTTCTTCCACGCGGAGCCCCAGGCCGGCGTGCCGGGCGGCGTGGCGATGCCGCTGATCGGCTTGGTGCCTGCCTGGTTGACCCATAGCGGCGAGCCGCCGACGAAGCCGAGCGGACCGTGGTCGAAGTTGTCGGCATTGAAGTCGTCGAGGCCGACGCCGTTGCCGCCCGCGCCGACGAACGGGTTCGTGTACGAGTTTTCGTCGAAGAACGCCTTGATCGTCGAGAGGTTCTGGTACGCGAAATTGCGCCCCACGACGCCTTCGTTCGCGACGGGATCGTACGGCTTGCCGATGCCCGACACGAGCAGCAGATGCACGTTGTTGAACTGGAACGCGGAGACGATCACGAGGTCCGCGGGCTGGAACACCTCGCGCCCGGCCGGGTCGACATAGGTCACGCCCGTCGCGCGCTTCTTCGTATCGTCGAGTTCGACGCGCAGCACGTGGCACTTCGAGCGCAGTTCGAAATGCGGCTCGAGCTTGAGCGCGGGCAGGATGTTGAGGTTCGGCGACGCCTTCGAGTACATGTAGCACGCGTAGCCGCTGCAATACCCGCAGAAGTTGCACTGCCCCATCTGCACGCCGTACGGGTTCGTGTACGGCCCCGACGTGTTCGCCGACGGCAGACTGTACGGATGCAGGCCGAGCGACTTCGCCGCATCGTGGAAGCGCTGCGCGGAATACGTGTTGAGCTGCGGCGGGAGCGGGAACGGCGCGCTGCGGTCCGGGGCGAACACGTTGCCGTCGCCGACCACCTTGCCGTTGACCATATACGCTTCGCCCGACGTGCCGAACACCTTCTCGGCGCGGTCGAAGAACGGCTCCAGTTCCTCGTACGTGATGCCGACGTCCTGGATCGTCATGTCCTCGGGAATGAATTTCTTCCCGTAGCGCTGCTCGTAATGGCTGCGCAGATTCAGTTCGACGGGCGCGATGCGGAAGTGCACGCCCGACCAGTGCAGCCCCGCGCCGCCGACGCCCTCGCCGGGCAGGAACGCGGCGAGCTGACGGTACGGCAGCGCCGTTTCGCCGATCGTGTGGCGGATCGAAACGGTGGTCTTCGAGATGTCGACGAACAACTTCTTGCGGATGTTGTACGAGAGCTCGTCGATGGTGTTCGGGTAGGCGCCGTCGGGATAGGTGTCGCGGTACTCGCCGCGTTCGAGCGCGACGACCTTGAGGCCGGCCTCGGTCAGTTCCTTCGCGAGAATCGCGCCGGCCCAGCCGAATCCGACGACGACCGCATCGACGTGCGGCTTGTTTTCGCTCGCCATTTACGTGCGCTCCCCGTTGATCGAGACCGGTCCGTACGGATAGGCCTTGCCGTTCTGATTGACGAAATCCATGAAGTCGGCGCGCGCGCCCGGGAAGCCGATCATTTTCCAGCCGCCCATGCCGCGATTGCCGCCGTAGATCGGATCGGAGAAGAAGCCTTCGCGCGTGTTCTGCAGCAGCTGCGCGAAGAACGCCTTGGGCGGCACGTCGTCGATCTCGGCCTTGCCCGCTTCGAGATCGGCGAGCACTGCGTCGCGCGTGGCGTTGTCGAGCGCGGCGAACGCGTTGCCGTGGGCCTTCTGCGTGTAGCGGTTCACGGCCGCGATGCCGAGCCGGTACAGGTCGCGCGGCACGAGTTGGAGCTGGTAGCCGAGCTCGGGCGGACCCTGCACGAACGGCGCCTGCATGTACCAGAGCGTACCGTGCGCGTAGGGCGTGTTCATCTGGCGGTCGATGAATTCGGGCACGCCGAGTTCGAGCGCACCGGGGCCTTCGGCATCGGCCGGGATCAGACGATCGACGGCGGCGGTGACGAAGTCCCATTCCTTCGCGTCGAAGAACGTGGGCTTGTATGGCGTGGCTGGCGCGGGCGCCGCGGCAGCGGCTTGACTCGTGGGCGAAGCCGCCGAGGTGGCCGTGGACGACGCGTTGAAATCGCAGGCCGCGAGCGACGTAAGCGGCACGAGCGCGGCGGACGATCGCAGGAAGTGGCGGCGAGTGACCTTGGGGGTATCGGACATGGCTAGCTATTCCATTGAGGGGGGCGTCTCGTAAAAAACGAGGCCAGGGCCGATTTTGCCAGCTTTGCGTGAACTTTGAGTCGAAGCGTGGGGCGGCGCAAGGAAGCCGCAAGAAGCCCGCTACGGGTTTGCGTTCCGAATCGGCAGGCGCAAGCCGGCGATTCACGGGTCGGACGCGACCGGGTACAACGGCGTGCTGTCGCCCGGGTTCTGACTGCGGGCACGCGCGCCCGAGTCCGAGTACCTGCAGCGTCGTGCGGTTTAAACGGAAAGCACTAACGGGGCAGGGATGCGGGCAGGAAGAGCCGCAAAACAAAAACCCGCGAAGCGTGAGCTATCGCGGGTTTCAAGTACATCTCGGTACTGCTTGGAATTCTTTGGTGCCGGAAAGAGGAATCGAACCCCCGACCTTCGCATTACGAATGCGCTGCTCTACCGTCTGAGCTATTCCGGCAACGGAGAAACGAGATTATAGGGTGGGCTCAGAGAGCTTGGCAAGCCCCTGCGCAAAAAAAAATTGCACGCGAGGCTTGGCCACGTCCGCGGCCGCCTTATTTCGTTTGCTGGTGATAGCCCGTCACGCGCTCGACCTCGTTCTTCGAGCCGAGAATCACGGGCACGCGCTGGTGCAGATTGGTCGGCTGGATATCGAGGATGCGCTCCGTACCCGTCGTGGCCGCGCCGCCCGCTTGCTCGACGATGAACGACATCGGGTTCGCTTCGTACATCAGGCGCAGTTTGCCGGGCTTGCTCGGGTCGCGCTTGTCGGCCGGGTACATGAATACGCCGCCGCGGTTCAGGATACGGTGCACGTCGGCGACCATCGAGGCGATCCAGCGCATGTTGAAGTTTTCGCCGCGCGGGCCGTCGGCGCCGGCGTTCAGCTCGTCGACGTAGCGCTGCACGGGCTCGTGCCAGTGGCGCGCGTTCGATGCGTTGATCGCGTATTCGCGCGTGTCCTCGGGGATCTTCATCTGGCTTTGCGTTAGCACCCACGAGCCGAGTTCGCGGTCGAGCGTGAAGCAATCGACGCCGTGGCCCGTGGTCAGCACGAGCACCGTCTGCGGGCCGTACACCGCGTAGCCGGCCGCGACCTGCTGCGTGCCGGGCTGCAGGAACGATTGCTCGGTCGCGTGCGCGTCGGGGCAGCGCAGCACCGAGAAGATCGTGCCGATCGACACGTTGACGTCGATGTTCGACGAGCCGTCGAGCGGATCGAACACGAGCAGGTATTCGCCGCGCGGATAGTTGGCCGGGATCGGGAAGAACGTCTCCATTTCCTCGGACGCCATCGCGGCCAGACTGCCGCCCCATTCGTTGGCGTCGAGCAGGATTTCGTTCGAGAGTACGTCGAGCTTCTTCTGCACTTCGCCCTGCACGTTCTCCGTGCCGGCCGTGCCGAGCGCTTCGCCGAGCGCGCCCTTCGACACGTGATAGCTGATCGCCTTGCACGCGCGCGCGACGACTTCGATCAGCAGGCGCAGGTCGCCCGGCATGGTCTTGGTTTCGCGCTGTTGCTCGATCAAATACTTGGAAAGCGTGGTACGGCGGCTAATCGACATGATGGGGCTCCGGATCGCAAGAACTGTTATGCCCGCAATTTTACCCGTGCGGCATGACAGGCTCGTCTCTTTTCATGTGCGGGTGCAGCGGGACGCGGCGCGACGCGTGGCAGCCGTGCGTCACAGCAGTTCGATCTCGGGCAGGTTCGCGAGGCTCGTGGCGCGCATGGTCGCGACGAAATCGGCCATGTACGGGCGTGCCGCGGCCTGCGGCAGCGTGGCCGCGTAGAGTTCGCCCGACAGCGGCGTGCCGTCGGCGCGGCGCACGGGACGCGCGCTCACGTAATGCTTGTCGAGGTAGGTCCAGACCGCCCACAACGGCAACGTGGCGATGCCGCGCCGGCTCGCCACGAGCTGCAGGATCGCGACGGTCAGCTCGGACGTGCGCCGCTTCGGCTCGATGCCGGCCGGTCTCAATACCTGGCGCACGATGTCGAGCATGTCGTCGGGCACGGGGTAGGCGATCAGCGTCTCGTCGCGGAAATCCTCGGCTTCGAGCGCGGCCTTGCGCGCGAGCGCGTGATCGTTGCCGACCAGGCCGACGATCTGGAAGCGGAACAGCGGATGATAGGTCACGGCCTCGGCGGCATCGGCCTCGGCGACGATCGCGAGATCGGCGCGGTCCTGGTGCAGCAGCCCGATCGGGTCGGCATGGAAGCCCGACACGATGTCGAGTTCGACCTCGGGCCAGCGCTGCCGGAACGCATCCATGGCCGGCATCAGCCAGTCGAAGCAGGTATGGCATTCCACCGCGATGCGCAGCGTGCCGCCCGTGCCCTGCGCGAGCCGCGCGATGTCGCGCTCGGCTTCCTCGATCGCGGGCACCACATGTTCGGCCAGCGCGAGCAGCCGCTTGCCCGCGGGCGTGAATGCGAGCGGCGTGGTCTTGCGCACGAACAGCGGCAGCCCGAAATGTGCCTCGATCGCCTTCAGTTGATGCGAAAGCGCCGATTGCGTGAGGCACAGGTACTGCGCGGCGCGCGAAAGAGTGCCGCTGTCGCGTAGCGCGATCAGCGTCTGCAGATGGCGGAATTCGAGCGGCGAGCGGATCATGGGCGGCTGCGGGTTGAGCGCTTCAAAGCTTGAAACGCGCGATGTTGAAAATTTTTCATGATTTTATAGAAAAACTTTCGTTTGATTAATAGTGGTGCGGATTCGATACTCGTCGGCGTTATCGGAGGATCGAGATGAGTACCGCACACGTATTGGGTTTCCCGCGCATCGGCGCGCAACGCGAGCTGACGTTCGCGCTCGAGCGCTATTGGCGTGAAGGCGCGGCGGCCGAGGACACGCTGCTCGATACGGGCCGCCGCCTGCGCGCAGCGCATTGGCAGGCACAGCGCGCGGCAGGGCTCGATTACGTGTGCGTCGGCGATTTCGCGTGGTACGACCACGTGCTGAACACGCTCGCGCATCTGGGTGCGCTGCCCGAGCGTTTCGGTTTCGATGCGGCCGCGCCGACGCTCGCCGAATACTTTGCCGCCGCGCGCGGCGATACCCGCACGGGTCAAGCGGCCATGGAAACGGCGCGGTGGTTCGATACGAGCTATCGCTACGTCGTACCCGAGTTTACGTCGGGCATGCGCTTCGGGGCCGGCGTGTCCTGGCTGTTCGACGAGCTGGACGAGGCGCGTGCGCTCGGCCATCGCGCGAAGGCCGTGCTGATCGGGCCGCTCACGCTGCTGTGGCTCGGCAAAGCGCATGGCGGTCTCGGCGAACGTTTGTCGCTGCTGCCGGCGCTGCTGCATGCCTATCGAACGCTGCTCGCGCGGCTGAAAGCGGCCGGCGTGGAATGGGTGCAGATCGACGAACCGCTGTTCGCGCTCGATCTGTCGCAAGCGTGGCTCGATGCGGCGCCCGCGGCCTACGAGGCGCTTGCGCCGCACGCGCCGAAGCTGCTGCTGGCCACGTATTTCGGCGATGCGAGCGCACATGCCGATCTGCTCAAGGCGCTCCCCGTCGCGGGGCTGCATCTCGATCTGTCGGGGGACGCCGCGCGGGCCGATGCGCAACTCGCGCGTTTTGCCGCCGATTACCCGGCCGATAAGGTGCTGTCGTGCGGCATCGTCGACGGCCGCAACGTCTGGCGCAACGATCTCGACCGTTCGCTCGCGCGGCTCGCGTCCGTGCGCGAGCGATTCGGCGAGCGCCTATGGGTAGGCACGAGCTGCTCGCTGCTGCACGTACCCGCCGATCTCGGCAGCGAACCGTCGCTCGACGACGAACTCAAGAGCTGGCTCGCGTTCGCGGCGCAGAAGGCGCAAGAGACGGCGCTGCTGCGCGAGGCGCTCGCCGCTGCGCCCGGGGCGCTCACGGGTGAGGC
>CAUPOD010000158.1:0-6329 GCA_963512745.1 uncultured Burkholderia sp.
GGCGCCTGCCGCGCGCATACGGCCGGGAAGCCCCGGCAGCCGCGCCCGAGCGCTGCGCGGCGCCCATCGCATCGAGTCAGTCGTGTTTCTTCGACAGCGCCAAACGCAGCAGGTCGGCCACGGTGTTGACGTTGAGCTTTTCCATGATGTTCGCGCGGTGCGCCTCGACCGTCTTGATGCTGATGCCGAGATCGTCGGCGATCTGCTTGTTGAGGCGGCCGGCGATGATGCGCTCGAGCACTTGCTGCTCGCGCGCCGTGAGCTTCGACAGGCGCTCGCTCGCGGCGCGCTGCTCGATCACGCTCTTGCTGTCGTTGCGCGCCTTGTCGAGCATGCGCTCGACGAGCTTGCGCAGTTCGGCCTCGTCGAACGGCTTCTCGATGAAATCGATCGCGCCTTTCTTCATCGTGGACACCGCCATCGGCACGTCGCCGTGGCCCGTCACGAAAATCGTCGGCAGCGCCGCGTGTTCTGCGATCAGACGCTCCTGCAGCTCGAGCCCGCTCATGCCGTTCATGCGCACGTCGAGAATCAGACAGGCGATCTGGCCGGCCTGCTGCGCGGGTTGATACGCCTCGAGAAATTGCTCGGCGCTCGAGAAGCATTGCACGCGATACCCGTTGGCTTCGAGCAGCCAGCGCAGCGAATCGCGCACGGCCTCGTCGTCGTCGACGACAAACACGGTTTCCTGGATCGTGGCAGGGCTATTCATATCTCTCCCGTAACAGTTGATGAAGCCGGGGTCGGCGTGCGCGGGACAAGATCTACCGGCTCCCCGATGGGTAGGCTGCAATGGAAGGTCGCCCCCGTGACGCGGCCGTCGGCCGCCACGTTGTTGACCACCCAAAGCCGCCCGCGATGCGATTCGATAATCGAACGGCAAATGTTCAGGCCCATGCCCATGCCGTCCGACTTGGTGCTGTAGAACGGCTCGAACAGGCGCTCGTCGGTGGCCTCGTCGATGCCGGGGCCTTCGTCGGCCACCGTGATATCGACGAACCCGGGCGTCAGGTCCGCAATGATACGGATTTCGCCTTCGCCGTTTTGCGGATGCGCGTCGGCCATCGCCTCGGCCGCGTTCTTGAGCAGGTTCACGAGCACCTGCTCGATCAAGACCGGGTCGACGTAAATCACCGGCATTCTCGCGCGAATTTCGGTGACGATGCGAATTTGTCGCTTTCTCGCCTCGATTTCGGCAAGGCCCACGGCGTCCGCGATGATGTCGGCCACGCGCGCGGGCTGCCGTTTCGGCTCGCTGCGTTTGACGAATTCGCGGATGCGCTTGACGATCATGCCCGCGCGCAGCGCCTGCTGGCCGGTCTTCTCGAGCGCGGGCAGCAGCGTCTCGGGCGTGCCGCGGCCGCTCTTGGCGAGCGCCAAGGCGCCCGAGCAGTAGTTGTTGATGGCCGCGAGCGGCTGGTTCAATTCGTGTGCGATCGACGACGCCATTTCGCCCATCGTCATCAGGCGGCTCGTGAACTGCAGCTTTTCTTCCTGCTGGCGCGCGAGTTCCTGCGCCTGCTTGCGGCTCGTGATGTCGGTCGCGATCTGCATCTGCGCGAGATGGCCGTCCACCCACTGAATGTATTGGCGCCGCACCTCGAACCACTTCTCGATGCTCGGCACGTAGACCTCGCGCGCATCGGCCGCGCTCTCGGTCAGCGCCGCGGCAGGCAGCCCCGCGTACGCGTCCACGAGGTCGATCGAGTCCGACGAGCTCTGCTCGTTGGCCCCGCCGCCGCCCGACAGTTCGAGATGCCCGTCGGGTCGGATGCCGAACAGATGGCGGTAGTAACGATTCGCGAACAGCAGTTCCGTCTCGTCGGCGGCGAGCACGGACACGGCCGCGTCGAGGCTTTCGAGCACGGTCGTGAAGCGTTCGTGCGCGACGGCCAGTTCCTCGCGCGCGCGCTTCGGCTCGGTGATGTCCGTCATCGACGTCATCCAGCCGGTCTGGCGCCCGTTGCTGTCGATCAGCGGCGATACGTACAGGCGCGCGAAGAAGAACGTGCCGTTCTTGCGCCGCACGCGCAGCTCGAAGCCCGACGAAGGCACCTTCCCGCGCAGCGTCATGTCGAGCTGGCGCTGCATCTCCGGATGCGCGTCCTGCGGCCAGTACGGGAACGGTGCCGTCTTGCCGACGAGGTCGCTCTCGTCCCAGCCCGTCATGCGGCAGAACGCGGGGTTCACGTGCGTGATGCGGCCGTTCAGGTCGAGCACGCGCATGCCGATCAGCACCGAGTTCTCCATCGCGCGCCGGAACGAGGTTTCCGAATACAGTGCCTGCTGCGCCTGGAAGCGCTGGCGCGTGTGTTTCCACAAGCTCCACAGGCTCCACAGCACGAAGCACGAGAGCCCGACCACGAGCCACACCAGCGTGTTGTTGGTCAGGTTGGCCGTCGCCGGATACGCGTAGACGCGCACCGTCAGCCCCTGGCCCGGCGGGTCGATCGGCAGGTCGTAGAAGCTGTCGCGCGGCAGGCGCGGGCGCGTCGAGGTCGAGGCCAGCTCGTGGTTGTTCGAGTCGGTGATCGAGATCTTGTACTTGGCCGCGAGCTCGGGCGGGATGTCGTGACGCAGCATGCCCGTGACCGAGATCACGGCGGCCAGCGAACCGAGGTACGTGTTGTCGCGCAGCACGGGCGTTTGCATGGCCAGATAGCCGTTGCCGAAATCGTCGTAGACGAGCGGCGTGTAGACCTGGCGGCGCGTGTCGCGCGCGTCGGCGAAAGCGGTGCGCGTGAGCGCGTCCATCTGCGCGTCGTCGGGGCGCGCGAGCTGCGGGGTGGGCGTGGGAAGTTGCACGTGCGGCCAGCGCGGCTGGCCCGGCGCGCTGTACCAATTCAGATAGACGATCTCGGGATGCGCCTGCAGCACGTCGGCCACGGCGGACGCGAAGCCGTCCTCGTCGAGCCGGCCCATCGCCAGATCGCGCGCAAGCGCCTGTAGCTGCTCCTGCGCGCCGGTACTCGACAGGCGGATCTGCTGCTGCGCCCACGCCACGTTGCGGTAGAGCGTGTCTTCCTGCTGTTGCTGATCGCGGCGGTTGAGCGTCCAGAGGATCAGGCTCATCACCACCAGAAAGACCAGAATCGACAGCAGCGGCGTCAGCAGATAAGAATTGGAGGATCCCCACGGCGCGTGGGGCCAGCGGGGCATCGGCGCGTGAGCGGGCGAGCCCGGTTTCCGCGCCGAGCGTGCGGAGAGCCGGTCGGTCAACATAATAGCGAGATTGTAACGCAGCGCACCGCACACCAAGCGCTTTGCGCCTGCCGGTAGGGGCTACGCTCGAATTCGGCGAGCGATCGGCCCGTGTGCGGTTGCGTCGCAGCAATTTACCGCATTATGAAAAAAGATCTCACAATTCGGGAATTTCCTTGCTGGCGGCCGCATCGCTCTTTACAATCCTGCGGGAGAGAGCCGCGGACCGGTCGGAACGCGGCTTCTGCACGAATAACGTACCCCCAACGCCCATTCAGTCAGGAACCAGGAGACGAGCATGTCGGCAGTACCCAATGATGTGATGAAGTTTGTCGCCGAGGAGCGCGACGACGATCCTCAAGAAACCGCCGAGTGGCTCGAAGCCCTGGATGGCGTGATCGCGGCAGTCGGTCCCGACCGCGCGCACTACCTGATCGAAAAGCAGATCGAATTCGCGCGCATGAACGGCTCGCACCTGCCGTTCTCCGCCAACACCCCGTACATCAACACGATTCCGGTCGAGAGCCAGGCCAAGATCCCGGGCGACCAGGACATCGAGCACCGCATCCGCTCGTACACGCGCTGGAACGCGCTGGCGATGGTGCTGCGCGCGGGCAAGGACACCAACGTCGGCGGCCACATCGCCTCGTTCGCGTCGGCCGCCACGCTCTACGACGTCGGCTTCAACCATTTCTGGCACGCGCCGTCCGCCGAACACGGCGGCGACCTCGTGTTCGTGCAGGGCCACTCGTCGCCGGGCGTCTATGCGCGCGCGTACCTGCTCGGCCGCCTGACCGTCGACCAGCTCGACAACTTCCGCCAGGAAGTCGGCGGCAACGGCATCTCGTCGTACCCGCACCCGTGGCTGATGCCGGACTTCTGGCAGTTCCCGACCGTGTCGATGGGCCTCGGCCCGATCATGGCGATCTATCAAGCGCGTTTCATGAAGTACCTGCAGGCGCGCGGCATCTGCAAAACCGACGGCCGCAAGGTCTGGGCCTTCCTCGGCGACGGCGAAACTGACGAGCCGGAATCGCTCGGCGCGATCGGCATGGCCGGCCGCGAGAAGCTCGACAACCTCGTGTTCGTGATCAAATGCAACCTGCAGCGTCTCGACGGCCCCGTGCGCGGCAACGGCAAGATCATCCAGGAACTCGAAAGCGAGTTCCGCGGCGCCGGCTGGAATGTGATCAAGGTGCTGTGGGGCAGCCGCTGGGACGCGCTGTTCGCGCGCGACAAGCAGGGCATCCTGATGCGCCGCATGATGGACGTCGTCGACGGCGAATACCAGACCTACAAGTCGGAGTCGGGCGCGTTCGTGCGCGAGCACTTCTTCAACACGCCCGAACTGAAGGCGCTCGTCGCCGACTGGTCGGACGACGACATCTGGGCGCTGAACCGCGGCGGCCACGATCCGCACAAGATCTACGCTGCGTTCCAGGAAGCGAGCAACTCACAGGGCCAGCCCACGGTCATCCTCGCCAAGACCATCAAGGGCTACGGCATGGGCGAGTCGGGTCAGGCCATGAACATCACGCACCAGCAGAAGAAACTGCCGGTCGAGCAACTCAAGAAATTCCGCGACCAGTTCCGCCTGCCGATCACCGACGAAGAGATCGGCGAAGTGCCGTACATCTCGTTCAAGGAAGGCTCGCCCGAACTCGAATACATGCGCGCGCACCGCCAGGCGCTCGGCGGCTATCTGCCGCAGCGCCGCCAGAAGGCGGAATCGCTGCCGGTGCCCGCGCTCGAAGTGTTCGAGCCGCTGCTCAAGGGCACGGGCGAAGGCCGCGAGATCTCCACGACGATGGCGTTCGTGCGCATCCTGAACATCCTGCTCAAGGACAAGGTGCTCGGCCGCCGCGTCGTGCCGATCGTCCCCGACGAGTCGCGCACGTTCGGCATGGAAGGCTTGTTCCGCCAGATCGGCATCTGGAACCAGCAAGGCCAGAAGTACGTGCCGGAAGATTCCGACCAGCTGATGTTCTATAAAGAATCGGAAAGCGGCCAGATCCTGCAGGAAGGCATCAACGAGGCCGGCGGCATGTGCGACTGGATCGCTGCGGCGACCTCGTACTCGACGCACGGCGAGATCATGGTGCCGTTCTACATCTTCTATTCGATGTTCGGCTTCCAGCGTATCGGCGACCTGGCCTGGGCCGCGGGCGACATGCGTTCGCGCGGCTTCCTGCTCGGCGGCACCGCGGGCCGCACGACGCTGAACGGCGAAGGCCTGCAGCACGAAGACGGCCACTCGCTGCTGTGGGCGGCCTCGGTGCCGAACTGCATCAGCTACGACCCGACGTTCGGCTACGAGCTCGCCGTGATCGTCCAGGACGGCCTGCGCCGCATGGTGCAGGACCAGGAGGACGTGTACTACTACATCACGGTGATGAACGAGAACTACGAGCACCCGGCGATCCCGCAGGGCGAGCACGTGGCGGCCGACATCATCAAGGGCATGTATTCGTTCCGCAAGGCGGAGAACCGCACGGACTTCAGCGCCAAGGCGCCGCGCGTGCAACTGCTCGGCGCCGGCACGATCTTCAACGAAGTGATCGCCGCGGCCGACCTGCTCAAGAACGACTGGAACGTCGAAGCCGACCTCTGGAGCGTGCCGAGCTTCACCGAACTCGCGCGCGAAGGCCATGAAGTCGAGCGTCACAACCTGCTCAACCCGGAAGGCGAGCGCAAGCTGTCGCACGTGCAGAAGTGCCTGAAGGATACCCAAGGCCCGGTAATCGCCTCGACCGACTACGTGCGTGCGCTGGCCGATCAGATCCGCGGCCAGATCGACCGCAAGTTCGTCGTGCTCGGCACCGACGGCTACGGCCGTTCGGACACGCGTGAACGCCTGCGCCACTTCTTCGAGGTCGACCGCTACTGGGTCACGGTTGCCGCGCTCAACGCGCTTGCCGACGAAGGCAAGATCGAGCGCAAGGTGGTGGCCGACGCGCTCAAGAAATACGAGCTCGACACCTCTAAGCCCAACCCGATGGTCGTTTAACGCGCGCCGTGCGCCGCCGCGCCCCCGCGAGGTTCGCCCCATTTCGTACCCCCGCGGGCGCGCCCCAGGAGAAAAGAAAATATTATTGAAAAAAAACTAGTCAAGGTTGCGGATATATGGG
>CAUPOD010000159.1:0-6274 GCA_963512745.1 uncultured Burkholderia sp.
GTGGCGGGCGGCAGCTCGGGCGGCAGCTCGGCCGCCGTCGCCGCGCGTCTCGCGCCGGCTGCGACCGGCACCGACACCGGCGGCTCGATCCTCCAGCCGGCATCGTTCGCCGGCGTCACCGGCATCAAGCCGACCTACGGCCGCGTGTCGCGCTACGGCATGATCGCGTTCGCGTCGTCGCTCGACCAGGGCGGCCCGATGGCGGCCGACGCGGCCGACTGCGCGCTGCTGCTGAACGGCATGGCCGGTTTCGACGAGCGCGATTCGACGAGCCTCGAGCGCGCCGACGAAGACTTCACGCGTCACCTCGGCCAGCCGTGGACGGCCGACGCCCCCGCGGGCAAGCCGCTCGCGGGCTTGCGCATCGGCCTGCCGAACGAATACTTCGGCGCGGGTCTGGCCGACGACGTGCGCGCCGCGATCGACGCCGCGCTCAAGCAGTACGAAGCGCTCGGCGCGACGCTCGTGCCCGTGTCGCTGCCGAAGACGGAGCTGTCGATCCCCGTGTATTACGTGATCGCGCCGGCCGAGGCGTCGTCGAACCTGTCGCGTTTCGACGGCGTGCGCTACGGCCACCGCGCGGCCGAGTACCGCGATCTGCTCGACATGTACAAGAAGTCGCGCGCCGAGGGCTTCGGCCCGGAAGTGAAGCGCCGCATTCTGGTCGGCACCTACGTGCTGTCGCACGGCTATTACGACGCCTACTATCTGCAGGCGCAGAAGATCCGCCGCATCATCGCGCAGGATTTCCAGGAAGCGTTCAAGCACTGCGACGTGATCATGGGGCCGGCTTCGCCGAGCGTGGCGTGGAACCTCGGCGCGAAAGGCGACGATCCCGTGCAGATGTACCTGGCCGATATCTACACGCTGTCGGTGAGCCTGGCCGGCCTGCCCGGCATGAGCGTGCCGTGCGGTTTCGGCGCGGGCGAGAACGCCAAGCGCCCCGTCGGCTTGCAGATCATCGGCAACTATTTCGACGAAGCCCGCATGCTGCAGGTGGCCGACGCGTTCCAGCGCGCGACCGAGTGGCATAAGCAAGTACCGGCAGGAGTGTGAGCGATATGACTCAATGGGAAGTCGTGATCGGTCTCGAAACGCACGCGCAGCTTTCGACCGACTCCAAGATTTTTTCGGGCGCGGCGACGCGCTTCGGCGCGGAACCCAACACGCAGGCATGCCCTGTGGATCTCGCGTTGCCCGGCGTGCTGCCCGTGATGAACCGCGGCGCGGTGGAGCGCGCGATTCGGCTCGGCCTTGCGATCGGCTCGACGATCGCGCCGCGCAGCATCTTCGCGCGCAAGAATTATTTCTACCCCGATCTGCCGAAGGGTTATCAGATCAGCCAGTACGAGCTGCCCGTCGTGCAGGGCGGCAGCATCACGATCCAGGTGCCCGCGAACGAGAAGGCCGGCAAGCCCGCCTATGAGAAGACCGTCACGCTCACGCGCGCGCACCTCGAAGAGGACGCGGGCAAGTCGCTGCACGAGGACTTCGCGGGCATGACGGGCATCGACCTGAACCGCGCCGGCACGCCGCTGCTCGAGATCGTCACCGAGCCCGAGATGCGCAGCGCGGCCGAGGCCGTGGCTTATGCGAAGGCGCTGCACGGCCTCGTCATGTGGCTCGGCATCTGCGACGGCAACATGCAGGAAGGCTCATTCCGGTGCGATGCGAACGTGTCGGTGCGTCCGGTCGGCCAGGAGAAGTTCGGCACGCGCGCCGAGATCAAGAACCTGAACTCGTTCCGCTTCCTCGAAGAGGCGATCAACTACGAAGTGCGCCGCCAGATCGAACTGATCGAGGACGGCGGCGAAGTGGTGCAGGAAACGCGCCTCTACGATCCGGACAAGCGCGAGACGCGCTCGATGCGCAGCAAGGAAGATGCGCAGGATTACCGCTACTTCCCCGACCCCGATCTGATGCCGCTCGTGATCGACGCGGCCTGGATCGAGCGCGTGAAGGGCGAGATGCCCGAACTGCCCGCCGCGATCCAGCAGCGCCTCGTCGGACAATACGGCCTCACGCCGTACGACGCGGGCGTGCTGACCGCGAGCAAGGCGCTGGCCGCGTACTTCGAGACGCTCGTCGCGCGCGTCGGCGCCGCGCAGGCGAAGACGGCCGCGAACTGGGTCATGGGCGATCTGTCGTCGCAGCTGAACCGCGACGGCATCGAGATCGACGCGTGCCCGGTCTCGGCCGCGCAGCTCGCGCTCGTGCTGCAGCGCGTGGCCGACGGCACGATCTCGCACAAGATCGCGAAGGAAATCTTCGTGACGATCTGGGACGAGAAGGCCGCCGACGAAGGCGCGGCCGACCGCATCATCGAGGCCAAGGGCCTCAAGCAGATCTCCGATACGGGCGCGCTCGAAGCCATCATCGACGAGGTGCTGGCCGCCAACGCGAAGTCCGTCGAGGAATTCCGCGCGGGCAAGGAGAAGGCGTTCAATGCGCTCGTGGGCCAGGCCATGAAGGCGACCAAGGGCAAGGCCAACCCGCAGCAGGTCAATGATCTGCTGAAAAAGAAGTTGGGCTAAGCTTACGCGGAATCCGGCCGGCCGCGCGCCGGCCGGTCTACGCAACGCCATGCCATGGAGGCCTCCCAATGAGCAAGCGCTCCGCCGAACTCGACGACTTCCGCGTCCCGTTCTACGGCGAGAAAGGCTCCGCGAAATTTTCGCTCGATGCCTACGACCCGTCCGCCAAACCGTTTTCGGGCGCGTCGAAGGCGGCGGACCGCGAACGTATCGAGCAGATCGCGAGCGGTCTCGACCAGTTGCAGGAATGCCTGCATACGCAACCCGAAAAACGCGTGCTGCTGATCCTGCAAGGCATGGACACGAGCGGCAAGGACGGCACCGTGCGCACGTTGTTCCGCGATGTCACGCCGCTGGGGCTGCGTATCGCCTCGTTCAAGGCCCCTACGCCGTTGGAGCGTTCGCACGATTATCTGTGGCGCGTGCACGCGCAGGTGCCGGCCGCGGGCGAGCTCGTCGTGTTCAACCGCAGCCAGTACGAGGATGTGCTCGTGCCGCGCGTGCTGGGCCAGATCGATGCGCGCGAGTGCGAGCGCCGTTATCGGCAGATTCGCGATTTCGAATCGTATCTGCATGCGACGGGCACCACGATCCTCAAATGCTTTCTCGACATTTCCAAGGATGAGCAGCGCCGCCGCCTGCAGGAGCGTGTCGACGATCCCGCCAAGCACTGGAAGTTCGATCTCGCCGATATCGAGGCGCGCAAATACTGGGGCGCCTACCAGGAGGCGTACCGCGATGCGCTGGCCGCGACTTCGGTGCCGCACGCGCCGTGGTACGTGATCCCGGCCGATTCGAAGACGCAGCGGGACCTGATGGTCGCCGAACTGCTGCTGCGCACCTTGACCGACATGAAACTGAGTTTTCCCCCGCCGAAACCCGAATTGATCGGGTACGTGGTGGAGTGACGCGTGCCGCGCGCCGTTGCCTCATTTCCCTTTCCTTTTATCAGCCACTAACGAGATCTTATGCGAGTCATCACGGCCAACCTGAACGGCATCCGCTCCGCCGCGACCAAAGGCTTCTTCGACTGGCTCGGCAAGCAGGACGCCGATTGCGTGTGCGTGCAGGAAATCAAGATTTGCGCCGCCGACATGACGCCCGGATTTCTCGCGCCGGACGGCCTGCAAGGGCATTTCCACTATGCCGAGAAGAAGGGCTATAGCGGCGTCGGCGTGTACACGCGCCGGGAACCCGACGACGTGGTCATCGGCTTCGGCAACCACGAGTTCGATGCCGAAGGCCGTTACGTCGAGCTGCGGTTCGGCAAGCTCTCGGTGATTTCGGTCTATATCCCGTCGGGTTCGAGCGGCGAGGAGCGCCAGGAAGCCAAGTACCGCTTCATGGACGCGTTCCACCCGCATTTGATGGAACTCAAGGCAAAGCGCGAAGTGATCATGTGCGGCGACGTGAACATCGTGCGCTCGGCACTCGACATCAAGAACTGGAAGGGCAACCAGAAGAACTCGGGCTGCCTGCCCGAGGAGCGCGCGTGGATCAACGAACTCGTCGGCGCGGACGGTTACGTCGACGTGTTCCGCGAACTCGATCCGCGCGACGAGCAGTACACGTGGTGGAGCAACCGCGGACAGGCCTACGCGAAGAACGTGGGGTGGCGCATCGACTATCAGATCGCCACGTCCGACGTGGCCAAGACCGCGCGTTCGGCTTCGATCTTCAAGGAGATCAAGTTCAGCGATCACGCGCCGTTGACCATCGATTACGACATGCCGCTTTGAGGGGGCAATGACAGAGTGGGCATCGGCAGCGACGCGCTGAACGCGCCACCCTGAAACCGGCTTCGGCGACCTGGCTCGTCAGTCTCCTAACCCATAGCGCCGAATCTTCTCGTACAGCGTCGCCTTCGCCATTTGCAATTGCTCGGCCGCCTGCGCGACCGAACCATGCGCCTGGCGCAGCGCATCGGCGATCAGCGCGCGTTCGTAGCGCTCGACGCGTTCCTTGAGCGGCGGCGCGTCCGCCGCGTCGCCACCCTCGCCTAGTTCCGCATCGAGATCCGCGATCCCGAGCACATGGCGCTCGGCCGCGTTGCGCAGTTCGCGCACGTTGCCGGGCCAATCGCGCTGCATGAGCGCCGCGCGTTCGCGCGCGCCGAGCGGCGGCACGGGGCGCCCGTAGCGCACGGCCGCGTCGAGCACGAAGTGTTCGAACAGCGGCACGATGTCGTCGCGGCGCTCGGCGAGCGACGGCAGCCCGATCGTCACGACGTTGAGGCGGTACAGCAGATCGCGCCGGAACGTGCCCGCGGCGACCTGTTCGAGCAGATCGCCCTTGGCCGCGGCGACCACGCGCAGCTCGACGCGCACCGGCGTATTCGAACCGAGCCGCTCCAGCACGCCCTCCTGCAGCACGCGCAACAGCTTGACCTGCAACGCGAGCGGCATGCTCTCGATCTCGTCGAGGAACAGCGTGCCGCCCGACGCATGTTCGATGCGGCCCACGCGCCGGCGCGTCGCACCCGTGAACGCGCCGGGCTCGTAGCCGAACATCTCGGACTCGAACATCTGCTCCGGCAGCGCGCCGCAATTGACCGCGACGAACGGCTTGTCGCGCCGCGCCGACAACTCGTGCAGGCTGCGCGCGACGAGTTCCTTGCCCGCGCCCGTATCGCCGTTGATCAGCACGGCGGCGTCGGTCGGCGCGACCTTGGCGATCAGCGCGCGCACCTGTTCGATCGCGGCGCTCTGGCCGACGATGCGCAGCGCGCTCGCGCGCTGTCCGGCCAGTTCGCGGCGCAGCGCGCGGTTTTCGAGGCGCAGCGCGCGGCGTTCGAGCGCGCGCCGCACGGTTTCGACGAGGCGTTCCGCCGCGAACGGCTTCTCGATGAAATCGTATGCGCCGTCGCGCATCGCCTGCACGGCCATCGAGATGTCGCCGTGACCCGTGACGAGGATCACGGGTACCTCGGGCGCGTGTTCGCGGCAATGCGCGAGCAGGTCGAGGCCGCTCATGCCGGGCAGCCGGATGTCGCTGACGACGACGCCTGCGAACGCGCCGCCGTCGAGCGTGTTCAGCGCGGCTTCGGCCGAGCCGTATCCCGTCGCGTCGAAGCCTGCGAGCTGCAAGCTTTGCACGCCGGCGCGGCGCACGAGTTCGTCGTCTTCGACGTAGAGCACGGGGCCTGGAGGGGAAATCGTCATAACGGTAGCTTAGGGAGCGGGGTCGGGCATGGGCGCGCGGGGCAGCGCGAGCACGAAGCACGCGCCGCCGTCGGGCATATTGTGCGCGCTCAGCGAGCCGCCGTAATCGCGCGCGATCGTCGAGGCGATGGTGAGGCCGAGCCCCATGCCGTGGCCCATTTCCTTGGTCGTGAAGAACGGTTCGAACAGGTGCGGGAGCACATCGGCGGGAATGCCGGGGCCGTTGTCGCGCACGCTGAGCGCGTAATCGCGGCCGCGCGCTTCGATGCTCACGGCGAGCGCCGGGGCGGTCGCGCCCGCGATCGCGTCGAGCGCGTTGCCGATCACGTTGATCAGCACTTGTTCGAGCCGCAGTTCGTCGCAGCGCACGAGCAGCACGGGCGCATCGCGCCAGGGTTCGGGGGGCGGCATCGGCTCGGGACGCCCGTTCCGCGCGGGTTCGCGCTTCGTGCTCTGCGACGATTCCGATTCCGTCCGAGGCGCGTCTCCCGCTTGCCAAGCCGGTGTCGCTTGGGCGGCCGCCGGCCGCGCCGCGCCCCCCCTCGCGCCGGGGTCGGCGTCGGCTCCGGGGCCCAAGAG
>CAUPOD010000160.1:0-6241 GCA_963512745.1 uncultured Burkholderia sp.
GGATAGCGTATCGCTCGCAATCGCGAAGTGCGGCACGGCGGTGAAGTTCTTCGTGATTGTGTAGTCGCCCTTGTTGTCGGTCAGCGCGTTGGTGATGCCGTACAGGCCGCGATCGGCGTTCTGATAGAGCAGGCCGGCCTCGAAGCTCCACTGATCGTTGATCTCGTGCTTGAGCTTGATCGACGCGGTATTCGTGATGAGGTCCGTGCCGGCGCCGGGCTGGCCGTAGCCAAGCCGCGTGGGATCGACCGCGGCCGGCAGGAACGTGCTCTTGCCGCTCGCGTACGTGAAGCTGCCCGGCAGCCCCGTGATGTTGGTCTTGTAATGACTCAGATCCAGTTCGACGACAGTGCGGTGGTCGAGGTGGAAATCGAACGCGCCGCTCAGCAGCGTGCGGTTGCTGAAGCTGTCGGGCGCCCATGTATGCCCTTCGCCGTGCAACAGGTTGATGCGGTAGCCGAGCGCGCCATCGGAGCTGATGCCGTTCGGTCCCACGCGGCCGCCCACGTCCAGCGCCTCCGTCCACACGCTGGACGAATCGTAGCCTTCGGTGAAGCGGTACAGCGGCGTGTCGGTCGGGCGCTTCGACACGTAGTCGAACGTGCCGGCCGGCGTCTGCGGGCCGTACAGCGAGCCGGCCATGCCGTTCAGCACTTGAACGTCGTCGAGACTTTCGGCCGGAACGGCCGTCGTGCCGACGATGTTGAAGCCGTCGAGCCGAGTGTTCTGCACGATCGAGCCTTGGAAGCCGCGCGACTGCGGACGCGAGACTTCGTAGCCCTGCTGATTGCGGATCATCACGGACGGCAGATAGCGTAGCGCGTCATTGACGGTCGCGACCTGCTGGTTCGCGAGCAGCCCCTGCGGCACAACCGTGACGGACGCCGGGATATCGCCGATGGCCTGCTTGCCGAACGCGCCCATGTCGGCGGTGCGCGTGAAATAGTCCGGCGGCGTGGGGCCTTGCGTCTGGTTCGCGGGCGCCGTTACGTTGACGGGCGGCAGGACGACCGTGGCGGCCGCTTGCTGCGCGTGAGCCGCGCCCATCCACGAGGCGGCCATCGCCGCGGCCAGCCCCCACTCTCTGTTCTTCATCTGCATCTACCCTTGCGTCGATTTCATATAGTTGGCGAACGAACACTCGTTATATTTGAACAAACATAGCGACGCCCAAAAAAAATCGCCCGAGCATTCCGGGCGAGACAAGGGAGGAGACGTTATATTTTACCAAATACAACGAGGGCGGTTATAAACCCGGGCAAGCCCGGGTTCCAGAACGTCGCGGTCATTCTACCGGCCGCCGATTCCGGCCAGGCGGCGCAGTCGGCGCGGGTCGGAAGGGATACAGCGGAGGGTCGGCTTCGCTCGGCCTTAACGGCGGCAATAAGCGTTGAACGCGGGCAGACGAGCCCGCACGACTGCATCGATGTCCTTTTGCAGCAGCCGGTATTCATTTAGGATCTGCTCGCCGAGCGGCGTGACGACCGCTCCGCCGCCGCCGGGGCCGCCCTTGCTCGCTTCGACGAGCGGCGTGCGGAAGCTCTGATTCATGGTATCGACCAGTAGCCACGCGCGCTTGTAGCTCATGCCCAAAAGACGCCCGGCCGCCGAAATCGAACCCGTCTCCTGGATGGCGGCGAGCAGGTCCGCCTTGCCGGGACCCATGGCAATGTCCTCCGCCCGCATCAGCCGGATCTGGACCTGTTGTACGAATGTCATGCGCAGCCTTGAAGATGTTTCGCGCGGCGGTACCGCTACCGCCGCCAATGTGCAGTCGAACCCATGCGGGTTCATTCGGCGTTCAGAATAAACCATAACCGGGCCGCAACCGCATACCGCCCGGCTGCGCGCCGTGCGCCGCCCCGCACCTGCAATTCGAAGATCGCCTCTATATCGGCCAGAAAATCGCGCTATCACCTAGGCGCGCGGCCAAAACCGCACGATACACTCGCCGTTAAAACATGGGGGCCAGTACATGCGACGGCGCGCGATGCGGCGGCGGCCGCGCGCATGCGGGCGGCATGATCCCGTGCACGGTCTGCATTTACGATCCACGATCCGGTCGGTGCGAACGGACCCATCTTCGCGGCGATGGAAGGCCAGTTCACCGCAGCACCGGTCGGAATTTGTGGAACGACAGCGGGTACGACCACACGATGCAGCATCTGATGAAGAAGATCCGCTGCCAGGCGAATCTCTCGATGAGCGAATGCGATCTAGATGAGGAAGGAGAAGACGGACCGGTTTAAACCCAGCGGCTCACGCCGCTGCGCTCTCAGCCGCGTACGGCGCGCGCAGCGTGCGGCCGTGCCGCCCGTCCACCGACACCGACGGTTCGCCCGCGATCGTCACGCGTCGCACGATACGCGGCTGCGTGCCGTAATCGTTGATCGCGTAATGCTGCGTGGCGCGGTTGTCCCAGATCGCGACGTCGTTCGTGCGCCATTGCCAGCGCACCGTGTTCTCGAGGCGCGTGACGCGGTTCTGGAGGATTTCGAAGATGCGCGCGGATTCGCCGGCGGCCAGCCCGCTGATGCGTTTGACGAAATGGCCGAGCAGCAGCGCGCGCTCGCCGGACACCGGATGCACGTGCACGACGGGGTGCTCGGCCTCGTACAGGGTCGATGCGAACACGTCGCGGTGATGGCGCAGGCGCAGCTCGCGCGAGCGCGCATCCTCCTCGATACGCTGCTCGCCATAGTCGTAGTCGTTCGTGTGCACGGCCCACAGATGCTCGGCCAGGCGCTTGAGATCGTCGGGCAGGCGTGCGTACGCGAGCGCCGTGTTGGCCCACACGGTGTCGCCGCCGTAGGCCGGGATCTTCACGCCGCGCAGGATGCTGATCTTCGGAAACGCATCGACGAACGTGACGTCCGTATGCCACGAATCGGCGCGGCCCCCGCCGTTGCTCGCATCGAGCTCGAATAGCTTGGTACCGGCCGGCGCGGGCACCGTGGGATGCGCGACAGTGCGGCCGAAGCGCGCGCCGAACGCTTCGTGCGCGGCGTCGTCCAAATGCGCTTGATCGCGGAAGAACAGTACCTTGTGCTTGACCAGCGCCTGGTGCAACGCATCGGCTTGCGCATCGATCAATCCCGCGTGCAGCTTGAAGTCGAGCACCTCGCCGCCGATATTGCCGGCCACGCGGCGAATGCGCAGACCGTCGAACGAGGTGTCGACGGCGGCTTGCGGGGCAAGAATGGTCATGGCTGCATCCCGAGAGAAAGTCACAAAATTGTAGAGACGCGCCGCGCATGCGGTATGAATTAATTCGTATAAGCAAATTTAAAAAAGGCGGAAGGCATGGGACACAACGAACCGGAACTGAGCGCGCACGCAAGGTGACCCGTAGCTGAACGCGATCGCGTTCGAATGCTTCGAGCGCGGCCTGCACGACGCGCAGACGCCGCACGGCGGCCTATTCGCGGGCGTGCCGACCTTCGGCTCGACCACCTGACCCAGGGCCTGGCCGCGCATTACCGCAAGCATTTCCCGAAGACGCCGCTCGCGCTGTTCCGGCTGCGGCAAGTACGGCTCGAATATGCGCACCTCTTTGCGCGCTACGACGTCATGCTCTCGCCGATCTGTCGCCGCGCCAGGCGTTCTAGCCGCTCATGGAAAAGCTGCTGCGCCATGTTGCGTTCGCGCCGCTGAACAACGTCGCGGGCAGTCCGGGGTTGTCGCTGCCGCTCGGCGCGGCGCGCAACGGGTTGCCGATCGGCGTGCATTTTGCTGCGGCGGCCGGCGCGGAGCGCACGCTGCTGGAACGCGCATTCGCGACCGAGCAGGCGCCGCCGTGGCGGCGGATTCAGGACCACGGGCTTTCTTCATAAGAAAGCCCAATACCGCCCAGCCCGCCCTCCCGATTTTCCCGGATAGGCATATCACCCCGTTTGTGTTCGTGAGACTCTAATTTGTCGGGTTTAAAGCGACTTTTCCGCTTAAAAAACGACAGATTTCTCTCACTTACCTATGGGGCTAAAATGGACCGCATCGACTCAGCCGTACTGGCACAAAGCACGGGATACACTCCGCTTGGAGCGCTCACCGAACCGAATAATGTTAAGAAAACCGAGAGTTTGCCGTTTACGATAAGGGTGGTGAACGGGGCAGCGGATCTCGAGCAAGCCGTCGAGATGCGCCGCTCCGCTTACCGGCGCCACATGCCGGAATTCGCCGAAACCATGGGGATCGAACCGCTGGATGCCGCACCCGGCACGACCGTGCTGCTCGCGCAGTCGCGGCTGGACGGCGGTCCGCTCGGCACCGTGCGGATTCAAACGAATACATTCGGCCCCCTTGCCGTGGAACAATCGCTCCGTATGCCGGACTGGATGAACCAAGCGAGCATTGCGGAGGCGACGCGCCTCGGCGTCGCGAGCGGCGCGATCGGCCGAATGGTGAAGGTGGCGCTCTGCAAGGCGTTTTACATGCACTGCGTGCAAAACGGAATCGAATGGATGTTGATTACGGCACGTTCGCCGATCGATCGGGAATACCAAGCGATGCTGTTCGAGGATCTTTACGGCAAACATGAATTCCTGCCGATGGCGCATGTCGGGGGCATACCGCATCGGGTACTGGTAAAACCGGTTGCTTCAGTCCAGCCGCATTGGGCGACGGCCAACCACCCGTTCTTCAAATTCTTTTTTGAAACGGACCATCCCGACATCGACATCGGCGCGGCATCGAAGCAGGGCAAGGGCGCACCGCGGTACGAAATGAACGAGGCATAGCACCAGATGCCCACCCGCAGGTCGCAGGGAGGGGGTGGGCATCGTTAATCAAAGTCGGACAGCCCCCAACAATCGCAGCATGGCAATAAAATCCAGAATGAAGTCATGGCGAAAGGACGGCAAATGACACGCAACAAATGGGCGTCGAGGCATCGGCTGACCGGCTGGGTCTTCCGGCAATTCTCCGTATACATAGCGCCATTTGTGATTGTGCTTGGCAGCATCGCTGCCTTGCTCTGGGCGCCACGCCAGTTCGATCCTACCGGGATCGTCCCGATCCGCTTTGCCGTGATTGCCGATCCGGCCGCGACGCTGCAACCCGTCGATGCGAGCGCCCGTCTGCGCGATACGGCGCCGACCGCACGCTTCAGCACCCATCTTGCGGAAACGCCGTTCTGGTTCATGTTCGCCGTACCCGCCCTCCCCATGGGCGGAGCGCCGGTCATCGACCTGCCGTCGCGGCATGCGCAGACGCTCTCGTGCTGGCGCACCGGCCCCGCGTTGACGCTGCTCGGCACAGGCGACCGCCACGGCACGAGCGGCGCGATGCGCTTCAACCAAGCCGGCTTCGCACTCAGGCTCGACGAACGCGCGCCCTATGCTCCGATTCTGTGCCGAGGCACGTTCTCCGGACCTGCGTACATCACCGTGGCCGCCGCGAGCCGCGACGAGCTCGAGGAGGCCGCGCTCAATTTCCAGCGAGACACGTCGCTGATCGCGGGGGGCCTGCTGACGTTGGCGATCTTCGTGTTTGTCACCGCCATCATCAATCGCGAATGGACTTACGTGATCTTTGCCGCGTGGCTGGTCGGCAACTTCAGGTTGTGCGGCAACGCAATGGGCTTCGATACCTAATGGCTGGGGCGCGTCATCCCGCCCGATCACCTCGCGCTTCTGAGGGAATTCACTTTCGCCGCCTATTACGTCCTGACTACGACGCTCTTCGCCGAGCTGTTTCGCCGCGAGCTGAAGACCATCGCGCCACGTTGGAGCCTGTACGCGGTGCGGATCGGCGGTTGCGTGCTGATGGTCGCCGCATTCACGCTGAATTACGCGCACTTCATTCCGGTCCTGTGGGCGAGCGCCAGTTTCTGCATCGTCGTACTGACCTATTTCCTGATCCAGCTGGTCATCAAAGCGCGCTCGCGCACCGTGCTCTGGTACGTCGCGTCGATGATCATCGTGCTGCTCTCGACCCTGCTGCAAGTCCTCGCCGCCAGCTTCGGCGTCAAAGCGCTCGCCGGCACGTTGAGCCCCGTCGTGACGGCGCTGTCGTCGAGCATGCTGTGCGCGTTCGCGATTGCGGAACGTGTTCGGGAAGAACGCGAGCGCCGGCGGCAGGCGCAAATCGAGCTGCGCAACACCTACGACGTCACGCCGATCGGCCTCTTCACGCTGAATCGGGAAAACCGCTTTGTGCGCGCCAATCCAGTCTTGCTCTCGATGCTCGGCCTCGCTGGCCTGCGCAACGGGTCGCATCGCTGGAGCGATTATTTCGCTGCGGG
>CAUPOD010000161.1:0-6212 GCA_963512745.1 uncultured Burkholderia sp.
ATATAGATCTGGCCGTAGCCTTCCTCGGACGTCTGGTCGATTTTCAGGCGCGGCATCCATTCGAGCTGAATCGCCTGGCGGGTCATCGAGAACGCGCCGGTGATGATCGACTGGCTCGCGATGACGGTCGCGACGGTCGACAGGATCACGAGCGGCAGCGTCAGCGACGGCGGGCACAGGCGGTAGAACGGGCTCTCCGTGAGCGGCGCGCCCGACAGCACCAGCGCGCCCTGGCCCGCGTAGTTGAGCACGAGGCTCGGGAACACGAGCGAACCCCACGCGAACTTGATCGGCTTGGGCCCGAAATGACCCATGTCCGCGTACAGCGCCTCGGCGCCCGTCACGCACAGGAACACGCCGCCGAGCACGAGGAAGCCCGTGCCGTGGCTGTGCAGCAGATAGTCGATGCCGTAGTACGGATTGAGCGCCCACAGGATCGCCGGATGGCGCACGATGCCCGAGATGCCGAGCGCGGCCATGACGATGAACCAGAGCAGCATGATCGGCCCGAACGCGCGGCCGATCTTGGCCGTGCCGAGCGGCTGGATCGCGAACAGCAGCAGCAGGATCGCGACCGCGAGCGGCAACACGTAATGCGTGAGCGAGGGCTCGACCAAGGTCAGGCCCTCGAGCGCGGACAGCACCGAGATGGCCGGCGTGATCGCGCCGTCGCCGTAGATCAGCGCGGCGCCGAACAGGCCGACCGCGACGATCATCGGCCGTTTGTTGCGCTTGACGCCGAGCAGCGCCATCAGGGCGAGGATGCCGCCTTCGCCGTCGTTGTCGATGCGCATCGCGAAGCCCGCGTACTTGATCGTGGTCACGATGATCAGCGTCCACACCAGCAGCGACACCGCGCCGTAGATCGCGGCGGGTTCGGCGCCCGTCATGCCGAGCACGGTTTGCAGCGTATAGAGCGGGCTCGTGCCGATGTCGCCGAACACGACGCCGAGCGCGCCGAGTCCGCTTGCAAATAGGAGCGGGGATGATTTTTCTTGACTCGACATGTTTCCTCACGTTCCTGGATTGGGGGTGGACGAAACCATACCGCAAATCTGTACCTGTTTGCCTTCTCGCAGGGGCGCTTCTGTTCGGAACAGTGGGGTTGCGCGACGTTGAGCTGTATTGGGGCCGTGTTTGCTTCCCGTTTGCGCTTAATACGCGTGCGCGGCGAGGCTGGCTGCGACTTTTTCGAGCACCTGGGGCGCGCGCGTTTGCACTGCAGTACAGTGCGGTGCGGCGGCCGTTCGAGCGTGACGGCCGGGTGTCGGCGCCCCGGTCGTACGCGCTTGGGTCATACGTGTTTAACACCGCGGCAACATAATGAACCGCCCGGACATATGGCGGCTCGTTCGGCGCGTCCCGCGCGCGGGGCCGCCAAAAAGCCGCCTGCGCCAATTTTGGCCGGATAGCCTATGCGCGGGCCGCGCCGCGTGCTTGGCATCGCAGATCCGCTTGGACAACCAGGAATCGACTACATGAGTTTCGTGCACTTTATCGGCGGGGAAAAAGGCGGCGTGGGCAAGTCGCTCGTCGCCCGCATCTTGGCGCAATACTTCATCGACCATCATTTGCCGTTCCTCGGCTTCGATACCGACCGCTCGCATGGCGCGCTGCTGCGCTACTATGCCGATTTCGCCGGCGCGGCCGCGCTCGACAACGACGACAGCCTCGATCCCGTGATCGAGTTCGCGCTCGAACAGCCCGAACGCCGCATCCTGGTCGATCTCGCGGCGCAGACGCAGCAATCGGTCTCGAAGTGGTTCGACGATTCCGACGTACTCGGTATCGCGGAGGAAAACGGCATCGCGCTCACGTGGTGGCACGTCATGGACGCGGGCCGCGATTCGGTCGATCTGCTCCAGCAATGGCTCGACCGGTTCGGCGGCAAACTGAACCTCGTGATCGTACTTAACGAAATCCGCGGAGAGCGGTTCGGATTGCTGGAAGCGTCCGGGCAGCTGCAGCGCGCGGTAGCGCTCGGCGCGAAAGTCGTGTCGCTGCGGCATCTTGCCGATGCGACGATGCAGAAAATCGATCAGAAGAATGCGAGTTTCTGGGCCGCCGTGCATCACCCGGACCGCGCGAGTACGGGGCTCGGCATGCTGGAGCGGCAGCGCGTGAAGGTTTGGCTGGCGCGCGTATACGAGGAGATCGCCAAGGTCGGGGTGTGAGCGGCGGGCGTTGCCGCGCCCATAACCTTACCGGCCCCGTTCGCCGAAACTGTACCGGGAATCCGCGAAACGCCTGGCTATACTGCCCGGATCCCCCACGGGTTCCTTTTTCATGAAAACCATCGGCGTGATCGGCGGTATGAGCTGGGAGTCGTCGGCCGAATACTATCGGCTCATGAACCAGTACGCGAAGGCGCGTCTCGGCGGCCATCACAACGCGCGCAGCGTGATGGTGACCGTCGATTTCGACACCATCGAGGCGCTCCAGCGCGCCGGCGACTGGGACGCGCTCGCGCAGCACATGGCCGGCGCCGCGCAACAGCTCGAACGCGGCGGCGCGGACTGCGTGATTCTCGCGACCAACACCATGCACCGCGTGTACGACGCGATCGAAGCCGTGCTCACGATCCCGTTCCTGCATATCGCCGATGCCACCGGCGCGGCGTTGCGCGCGGCCGGCATCGAGCGCGTCGCGCTGCTCGGCACGCGCTACACGATGGAACAGGATTTCTACATCGGGCGCCTGCGCGACAAGTTCGGCCTCGACGTGATCGTGCCCGACGCGCGCGAGCGCGCCGACGTGCATCGCATCATCTACGACGAGTTGTGCCACGGCAAGATCGAACCCGAATCGCGGCGTATTTATCAGGCGGTCATCGCGTCGCTCGCCGCGCGCGGCGCGCAAGCCGTGATCCTCGGCTGCACCGAGATCACGCTGCTGATCCGGCCCGAGGATGCGCCGCTGCCCGTGTTCGACACCACGGCGCTGCATGCGCGCGCGGCCGTGGATTGGGCGGCCGGTCAGCAAGAATCGTAAGCTTACGGTAAACTTCGCTTGGCGTCCGGACCGCCGCTCCCCCTCGCCGGTCCATCACGTACCGCTCGCATCCGCGTTACCTGGATGCCGCGGTCGCCGGCTTTTCCCTCTCGCTCTCCCGATCGGCGGCGCTGCCGAAGCCGCGATAGGGGATTCGTTTTTCTTTCGTTTTCGTTTTTTGCATGTCGCTTATGACCTCCAGCAGCTTGCCCTTATCCCCGCAGCCGGACCGCATGCCTGACCGAACGCCGTTGGAACCCGCGTGGAGCGCCGTGTTCGCGATGGCGCTCGGCGTGTTCGGCCTGATCACGGCCGAGTTCCTGCCCGCCAGCCTGCTCACGCCGATGGCCGCGAGCCTCGGCGTGACCGAAGGGCAGGCCGGCCAGACCGTGACCGTGACGGCGATCGTCGCGTTCTTCACGTGCATGACGATTTCCGCCGTCACGCGCAAGATCGACCGGCGCTGGCTGCTGATCGGGTTCATGGCGCTGCTGACCGCGTCGAATCTGCTCGTCGCGTGCGCGTCGAATCTCGCGATGCTGCTGGGCGGGCGCGTGCTGCTCGGCATTGCGCTCGGCGGCTTCTGGACGCTGTCGGCGGCCGTGACGATGCGGCTCGTGCCGTCCGCGCAAGTGCCGCGCGCGCTGTCGATCATCTACAGCGGGATCTCGGTCGCGACGATCGCGGCCGTGCCGCTCGGCAGTTATCTCGGGCATCTGCTCGGCTGGCGCAGCGTGTTCATGCTGGCGATGCTGCCGAGCCTCGGTGCGCTGATCTGGCAACTGCTGCGTCTGCCCGCGATGCCCGCGAGCGGCACGGCCCGCTTCGCGACGCTCGTCGCGATCCTCAAGCAGCCCGGCGTGGCGTTCGGCATGGGTATGGCGATTCT
Organism: uncultured Burkholderia sp.; assembly: GCA_963512745.1. Classification (GTDB taxonomy): domain Bacteria; phylum Pseudomonadota; class Gammaproteobacteria; order Burkholderiales; family Burkholderiaceae; genus Burkholderia. The sequence continues at coordinate 3,881 of CAUPOD010000161.1, forward strand.
GATCTTCAGCGGGCATTTCGCGTTCTTCACGTATCTGCGGCCGTTCCTCGAGAACGTCGCGGGCGTCGGCGTGAACGCGCTGTCGGCGATCCTGCTCGGGTTCGGCCTCGCGAACTTCGCGGGCACGCTGCTGGCCGGCTTCCTGATCGAGCGCAGCCTGCGCATGACGCAGAAGCTGGCGCCGCTCGTGATGGGTGCGGTGGGGCTCGCGCTCGTCGCGCTCGGCGCTGCGCCGTTCGCGGACGGCGTGCTGATCGCGCTATGGGGCATGGCGTTCGGCGCGGTACCCGTGGCGTGGAGCACCTGGATCACGCGCACCGTGCCCGACGAAGCGGAAAGCGCGAACGGTCTCATGGTCGGCGCCGTGCAGCTCGCGATCAGCGCGGGTGCGGCCGGCGGCGGGCTGCTCGTCGATATGAGCGGCGCGGGCGCGGCTTATATCGGCGGAGCGGTCGTGCTGCTGATCGCGGCCGCGATTTTTTGAATCAACCCGCGTCGCGTTCGATGATCCATTCGTGCGCGGGGTCGTTGTAGAAGTGCCAGACGCGGCGCGGGCCGGCCATCACGTTCAGGTAATACGAGTCGTAGCCGTACGGCACGACCACGGGATGATAGCCGCGCGGCACCATGACCACGTCGTGATCCTCGACGGCCATCGTCTCGTCGAGATCGCGCGCATCGGTATAGACGCGCTGGAACGCGAAGCCCTGCGGCGGATCGAGGCGATGGTAGTAAGTCTCTTCGAGCGCGCTTTCCTCGGGTACGAGGTCGCGGTCGTGCTTGTGCGGCGGGTAGCTCGACGCATGGCCGCCCGGCGTGCGCACCTCGACCACAAGCAGCGCTTCGGCCGGCTCGGTCTGCGGGAGAATATCGCATACGTAGCGCGTGTTGAGCCCCTTGCCGCGCACCGAGCGCTTCATCTGCGTCGGCTCGATCAGCCGCATGGGCAATTGGCCCGTGGCCGGCGCGCTGGCCACGCCGAGTTCCGCCGTGCGCTGCGCGCGGACCGTCACGCGCGTGCGCGGCGGCACGTAGAGCGCATACGGCGCGGCGTCGTCGAACACGCTTTCGCGCGAGGCGAGGCCGTTCCAGCGCGTGCCGTCCGCCTCCATATCCACGCAGCCCGCGAGCAGCACGATGCAGCACTCGCGCTCGGCTTCGAAGATCTCCAAGGTTTCGCCGGCCGCGAGCCGGTGCGCGGCGAAGCCGACATAACGCCAGCCGGCCGAGGCCGGCGTGACCTCGGCGAGTGTGCGGCCCTCGCGCGCCGCTTTGACGAGCAGGCTCATGCGGCCTCCTTCGCAGGATGGGACGCCGCACGCGACTGCGGCGGTTCGAGCGGCGCATCGACGAGCGCGCGCAGCACGTCGTAGCCCTTCTTCGCATACGCGTAGGACGGCGCGATCACGGGGTCCTGCTCGGCTTCGATCACGAGCCAGCCGCGATAGCCGTGCCGCTTCAGGCGGTCGACGATCGCGGGGAAATCGACCGCGCCGTCGCCCGGCACCGTGAACGCGCCGGCCAGCACCGCGTCGAGGAAACTCCAGTCGCGGTTGCGCGCGAGCTTGAGCGCGGCGGGACGCACGTCCTTGCAGTGCACGTGGCACACGCGCGCGATGTGCTTGTCGAGCACGGCGAGCGCGTCGCCGCTCGCGAACGTGATGTGGCCCGCGTCGAACAGCAAACCGACCGCGTCGCTCGTGCGCGCCATCAGTCGATCGACGTCGGCCGCCGTTTCGACGTATGCGCCCATGTGATGGTGATACGCGAGCCGCACGCCGCGCGACAGCGTATGGCGCGCGAATGCGTCGACGCGCTCGGCGTACTGTTCCCACTGCGCCTCGCTGAAAAAGCGCGGGCGCTGATAGAGCGGGCGTGGCGCGCCTTGAATCGAATCGGCGACCTCGCCGTAGACCATCACGGTCGCGCCGTTGCGCGCGAGCAGGTCGAGGTGCGCGTCGACGCTCGCGATTTCCTCCTCCACGCTGCGCCGCGCGAGCTGCCCCGAATACCATCCCGATACGAGCGCGAGGTCGTAGCGCGCGAGCAGCGCCTTCAGCGCCTCGGGCTCGCGCGGGAATTTGTTGCCGAGCTCGAAGCCTTCATAGCCGATCTCGCGGCCCTCTGTCAGCGCCTGTTCGAGCGGCGTTTCGCCACCGAGCGACGGCAGGTCGTCGTTCATCCACGACAGGGGATTGATGCCGATGCGTACGTCGAATCCTGGTTGCATGGAAAGTCCTGAAGGTTGATCGTGAGACTCAAGCATCGGGTGCCGCGCCGGCCTGGCCGATTGAGGCCGGGCCGCGTTCGGTCGGCGCGCGTTCGGCCGCGC
>CAUPOD010000162.1:0-6196 GCA_963512745.1 uncultured Burkholderia sp.
TCAAGGGCCGCGCGCTGCCCGACGTCTGCGACGGGCAGAAGCCCGTGCAGCGCCGCATTCTGTTCGCGATGCACGAGATGGGCCTGCGCCCCGACGCGAAGCCCGTGAAATCGGCGCGCGTGGTCGGCGACGTGCTCGGCAAGTTCCACCCGCACGGCGACCAGTCCGCCTACGATGCGCTCGTGCGCCTCGCGCAGGACTTCGCGATGCGCTATCCGCTGATCGACGGGCAGGGCAATTTCGGCTCGCGCGACGGCGACGGCGCGGCGGCGATGCGTTATACGGAAGCGCGCCTGACGCCGATCGCGCGCCTGCTGCTCGACGAGATCGACCAGGGCACCGTCGATTTCATGCCGAACTACGACGGCTCGTTCGAAGAGCCGACGCTGCTGCCCGCGCGCCTGCCGTTCGTGCTGCTCAACGGCGCGGCCGGCATCGCGGTCGGCATGGCCACCGAGATCCCGTCGCACAACCTGCGCGAGGTGGCGGGCGCGGCCGTCGCGCTGATCCGCAATCCGAAGCTCACGCACGCGGAACTCATGGATCTCGTGCCTGGGCCCGACTTCCCGGGCGGCGGCCAGATCATTTCGAGCCCGGCCGAGATTTCGGCCGCCTACGATTTCGGGCGCGGCAGCCTCAAGGTGCGCGCGCGCTGGAAGATCGAGGATCTCGCGCGCGGCCAATGGCAGCTCGTGGTCAACGAACTGCCGCCGAACGTGTCGGGCCAGAAGGTGCTCGAGGAGATCGAGGAGCTGACCAACCCGAAGCTCAAGCTCGGCAAGAAGACGCTCACGCCCGAACAGCTGAACACGAAGAAGATGATGCTCGATCTGCTCGACGCGGTGCGCGACGAGTCGGGCAAGGATGCGGCCGTGCGGCTCGTGTTCGAACCGAAGTCGCGCAGCATCGATCAGGCCGAATTCGCGCAGGCGCTGCTCGCGCACACGAGCCTCGAAACCACGGCGCCGCTCAATCTCGTGATGATCGGCCCGGACGGCCGTCCCGCGCAGAAGGGGCTGCATACGATCCTGCGCGAGTGGATCGGTTTCCGTCAGCAGACCGTGACGCGCCGCTGCCGCCATCGTCTCGCCAAGGTCAACGACCGCATCCATATCCTCGAAGGGCGGATGATCGTTTTCCTGAATCTCGACGAGGTGATCCGCATCATCCGCGAGGCCGACGAGCCGAAACCCGCGCTGATGCAGGCGTTCAATCTTAGCGAGCGGCAGGCCGAGGACATCCTGGAAATTCGTCTGCGCCAGCTCGCGCGGCTCGAAAGCATCAAGATCGAACAGGAACTCGACCAGCTGCGCGGCGAGAAAGCGCAGCTCGAGGAACTGCTCGGCAACGAGAACTCGCTGCGCCGGTTGATGATCAAGGAGATCGAGGCCGATACGAAGCAGTACGGCGACGACCGCCGCACGCTGATCCAGCAGGAAAAGCGCGCGAGCATCGAGACGCGCGTGGTCGACGAGCCCGTCACGGTCGTGGTGTCGCAAAAGGGCTGGGTGCGTGCGCTCAAGGGCCACGGGCTCGATCCCGCGAGCTTCAGCTTCAAGGCCGGCGACGCGCTGTACGCGGCGTTCCAGTGCCGCACGCCCGACACGCTGATCGCCTGGGGCAGCAAGGGACGCGTCTATTCGGTGCCCGTGCAGCTGCTGCCGGGCGGCCGCGGCGACGGGGTGCCCGTGACTTCGCTGATCGAACTCGAAGCGGGCACGCAGCTCCTGCACTACTTCGCGGCCGGCGACGAGCAGCAGCTCGTGCTTGCGTCGAGCAACGGCTTCGGCTTCGTGGCCAAGCTCGGCGACATGATCAGCCGCGTGAAGGCCGGTAAGTCGTTCATGAGCATCGACGCCGACGCGCGTCCGCTCGCGCCGATGCCCGTGCCGGCGCATCCGGTTTCGATCGCGTGCTTGTCGAGCGGCGGGCGTCTGCTCGTGTTCCCGCTCGACGAGATGAAGACGCTCTCGGCCGGCGGCCGCGGCGTGACGCTGATGGCGCTCGACGACGGCGAGACGCTCGTGCGCGCGCTCGCGATCAACGGCGGCGGCCTCGTGCTCGAAGGCACGGCGCGCGGCGGCAAGCCGGGCGAGGACGTGTTCTCGGGCGCCGCGCTCGAAGCGCATCTGGGCAAGCGCGCGCGCCGCGGCCGCGTGCCGGACAGTAAACTCAAGGCGCCGTTCAATCTGCGCCCGAAGGTTTGAATCGGCTGATATCGTGGCGTGACTTGCCGTTACCTTGTGAACGTCTCGATCGATAACCCGCTAGGAACTTTCGTATGTCTCATGTGATTGCCGTTGCTTTGTTCCTGCATGTGCTGGCGCTGTCCATCTGGATCGGCGGCATGGTGTTCGCGCATTTCTGCCTGTCGCCGGCGCTCGCCGATTTGTCGCCGCAGCTGCGCCTGCCCGTGGTGGCGGGCGTGCTCGGGCGGTTCTTCAACTGGGTGTCGGCGGCCGTCGTCGTGCTGCTCGTCACGGGCGGCTTCCTGTTCAGCCAGTTCGGCGGCGCGCATGCGCCGTTGCCCGCGCTCGTGATGGCCGCGCTCGGCGTGCTGATGATGCTGAACTTCGGGCACATCCGCTTCGCGCTGTATCCGCGCATCCGCCGCGCGGTGCAGTCCGAACGCTGGCCCGATGGCGCGGCCGCGGTCGCGTCGGTGCGCACGCTCGTGCTCGTGAATCTCGTGCTCGGCGTGGTGACGATGGCGGCGGGGGTGCTTGCGCAGGGGTTTTGAGCCGCGCGGGAATGCGCGTCTTGTTTTGCCCATGCCGTAAAGACCAACGGCCCGCGCATCACGCGCGGGCCGTTTTGTTTGGAACGCCGGGTTTCGGCGGGGCATTACGGCAGCAAACAATGTCCTTCGATCACCGTCACCGAAGCGCCGCCGATCCAGATCCGCTGCGCATCGTCGTCGTAGCTCACGTGCACGTGCCCGTTACGGCCCAGCATAGTGCCTTGACGCACGGTATAGCTCGCGCCCGGGCGCAGGTTCTGCTGCTTGAGGAGCCCCGCGAGCGCCGCGTTGGCGCTGCCCGTGACGGGATCCTCGACGCCTGCGCCGAGGGTAGGCAACAGGCAGCGCAATTCGAAGTCCGCGACGCCGCCCGCGCCGTGGGGCGCGTAAGCGGCCAGCCCCACCGCGCCCAGCGCTTTGACGAGCGGGGCGAGCAACGTGTAATCGGGCTGCAGCGCCAGGCATGCGTCGAGCGACTCGACGCGCACGATCAGCCAGGGACAGCCGTTGTCGACCACATGCGGCGCGGCTGCGAAATCGATCGCAGCGCCGCCGCCTAGCGCGGCCGCGAGCGTCGCGTAGTCGTGCTCCGGCACGGCCGTGTAATGCGCGCGGGGCGCCGCGAACGCCCACCCGCGATCCTGCTCGGCCAGCTCCACGAGACCGACGCCGCATTGCTGCACGAGCCGTCCCGGCGTGCGCGGGCGGCCGCCGCGCGCGAGCCACGCATGCGCGCTGCCGAGCGTCGGGTGGCCTGCGAACGGCAGTTCGTAGTGCGTCGTGAAAATCCGCACGCGATAGTCTGCCGCCGGATCGGTGGGCTCGCACAGGAAAGCCGTCTCCGACAGATTGGTCCAATGCGCGATGCGTTGCATCTGCTCGGTGCCGAGTCCGTCGGCGTCGAACACCACGGCGAGCGGATTGCCCATGAACGGCACCGACGTGAACACGTCGACTTGCTGAAACGGCACGCGGCGCGATGTCATCGTGCGGCGCCGCTTATTCGACTTCGGCGATCAGTTCGATCTCGACGCACGCGCCGAGCGGAATCTGCGCGACGCCGAACGCCGAGCGCGCATGCTTGCCCGCGTCGCCGAACACCTCGACGATCAGCTCCGAAGCGCCGTTCGTGACGAGGTGCTGTTCGGTGAAATCGAGCGTCGAGTTGACGAGGCTCATGAGCTTGACGATGCGCTTGACCTTGTTCAGGTCGCCCGTATGCGCGTGCAGCGTGGCGATCAGGTCGATCGCGACCGTGCGCGCCGCGGCGTTGCCGTCGGCCGTGGTCAGGTCGGCGCCGAGCTTGCCGGCCCAGACCTTGCCGTCGCGCTTCGCGATATGGCCCGACAGATAGACGGTATTGCCGCTCTGTGCGCTCATCACGTAGGCGGCGGCGGGGGCGCCGGCCACCGGCAGTTCGATGCCGAGGGCCTTCAGTTGATCGTAGACGTTAGCCATGAAACGTAATCCTTGGGTGTCGGTTGAAGAATGCGCCGGGCTTCAGACGCGCTCGCGCAGCAGTTACCCGAGGCGCGCCACGCCTTGCTCGATCAGCTCGGGCGGGACCGTGACGAAGGACAGGCGCAGCGTGTTGTGCGGCGCTTCGTTGGCGAAGAACGGCGCGCCCGGCACGAACGCGACATTATGCGCGACGGCCGCGTCGAGCAGCGCGACGGTATCGATGTGCGCGGGCACTTCCACCCAGAGGAACATGCCGCCTTCGGGGCGGTTCCAGGTCACGCCGTCGGGCATGTGGCGCTCGAGCGCGGCGAGCATGGTTTCGCACTGCGCCGCGTACAGCGCGCGGATCTCGGGGATGTGCGTGTCGAGGAAGCCGTCCTTGATCACCTCGTACGCGATGCGCTGCGTGAGCGACGGCGTATGCAGATCGGTCGCCTGCTTGGCCTGGATCAGCTTGAAGAGCATCGCTTCGGGCGCGACGATGTAGCCGATGCGCAGGCCCGGCGCGAGGATCTTCGAGAACGTGCCGAGATGGATCACGTGGTCCGGCGCCATCGACAGCAGGCTCGGCAGCGGCTCGCCGCGGTAGTTCAGATCGCCGTAGGGATCGTCCTCGATCACCGGGAACGCGCTGCGCTTCGCGAATTCGGCGAGCGCGCGGCGGCGCTCGACGGGCATGCGGCGGCCGGTCGGGTTCTGGAAGTTCGGCTGCGCGTAGAGCATGCGCGCGCCGTGCGTGAGTTCGTCCGTGAGCGCCTCGGGAATCAGCCCGTGCTCGTCGGTCGCGACTTGCTTGTAGTCGGGGCCGTACAGCGAGAACGACTGCAGCGCGCCGAGGTAGGTCGGCGTTTCGACGAGCACGCGGCTGCCCTCGTCGATCAGGCACTTGCCGAGCAGGTCGAGCGCCTGCTGCGAACCCGTCGTGATCAGCACTTGCGACACGCGCACGCCGTGATGCGCGGCGATCCATTCGCGCAGCGGCAGATAGCCTTCCGTCGCGCTGTACTGGAGCGCGCCGGCTGCCTGTTCGGTCAGCACGCGCTCGGCCGCGGCGCGCATGCGCTCGACCGGGAACGTGGCCGGCGCGGGCAGGCCGCCCGCGAACGAGATCACGTCGGGGCGTTCGGTGACTTTGAGGATTTCGCGGATCACCGAGCTCGTGAGCTTGCGGGCGCGTTCGGACAGGGTCCAGTGCAGCGGGGCGGATTGTTGGGCTGGCATGTCGTGTCTGTAGTTAAGCTTTTGCGGAAAACCGTCAATTATGGCTTGCGCCGGGAATTCTGGCATCTGGGGCAACCGTGGGGCGCACGGCGGCGCGGCGTCCCAGGATCACGGTGCCGATCACGGCGGCGGCGAACGCCCACGTGACCGGCGGCACATGCTCGCCGAACAGCAGCGCGGAGAACGCGATCGTGAAGAAGATCTGCAGCAACTGCACCTGCCCCACGCGCGCAATGCCGCCGCGCGCGAGACCAGCGTACCAGGCAAAAAATCCGATGAACTGGGAAAATACGGTGACGTACGCAAATGCCCACCAGGTCGCCGGCGCGAGCGGGGCCGGATGTGCGGCATGTTGGTGCCAAGCGAGCACGCCGACCGGCACGGCCAAAAACGGCGCGGACACCACGAGCGCCCAGCAGATCACCTGCCAGCCGCCCATTTCGCGCGCGAGGCGCGCGCCTTCGGCATAACCGAGCGCGCCGATCCCCACCGCCGCCAGCATCAGCAGGTCGCCTGCCTGGGGCAGCCCGCCGCCCGTGCGCAGCGCGAATGCGATCACGAGCGCGCTGCCGGCCACGGCGCTGGCCCAGAATGCGGACGAAGGCCGCTCGCGCGCGAGCCACGCTGCGTAGAGCGCCGTGATGAGCGGCTGAAGACCGTTGATGACGGCCCCGTGCGAGGCCGGCACGCTCTGCATGGCCCAGGCCGAGAACACCGGGAAGCCGACGATCACGCCGGACGACACGACCGCCAGACGCTTGAGCTGCGCGCGCG
>CAUPOD010000163.1:0-6140 GCA_963512745.1 uncultured Burkholderia sp.
ACATGAATCAGATCTATCTCGGCGAACGCGCCTATGGGTTCGCGAGCGCCGCGCACATCTATTTCGACAAGGATCTGAAGGATCTCTCGCTGGCCGAATGCGCGATGCTCGCGGGGCTGCCCAAGGCGCCGTCCGCGTACAACCCCGTCGTCAATCCGAAACGCGCGAAGGTGCGCCAGGAATACATCCTGGAACGCATGTTCGAACTCGGCGACATCACGCGCGATCAATACGAAGCGGCCGTCAAGCAGCCGATCATCCTCAAGAGCCCTAGCCATACCTACGCCGTGCACGCGGAATACGTAGCGGAAATGGTCCGCCAGATGATGCTCGCGCAATACAAGGACAGCGCGTACACGCGCGGGCTCGTGGTCACCACCACGATCCGCTCGGCCGACCAGACGCTGGCCTACGACGCGCTGCGGCGCGGCATTACCCAGTACGACACGCGCCACGGCTATCGCGGTCCGGAAGGCCATATAAAGCTGCCCGACGCGCCCGAGGAGCGCGGCGACGCAATCGCCCAGGCGCTCGCGAACCATCCGAACGAAGGCGGCCTGATCGCGGCCGTGGTCACCGACGTCACGCCGCGCGCGGTCCAAGTCGCGTTCGCCGACGGCACCGGCGCCACGCTGAACGGCGACGGCCTGCGCTTCGCGCTCAATGCGCTGAGCGCGAACGCGCCCGCGAGCACGCGTATCCGCGCCGGCTCGATCGTGCGCGTGATGCAGAACGACAGGGGCGCGTGGGCCATTACCCAAGTCCCGCAGATCGAAGGCGGGTTCATCGCGATCACGCCGCAGGACGGCTCGATCCGCGCGCTCGTCGGCGGCTTCGATTTCAACAAGAACCGCTTCAATCACGTCACGCAGGCGTGGCGCCAGCCGGGCTCGAGCTTCAAGCCGTTCATTTATTCGGCATCGCTCGACAAGGGCCTCGGGCCCGCGACCATCATCAACGATGCGCCGATGTACGTGACCGCGGGGGACGGCTCGACCTGGGCGCCGAAGAATTACGGCGGCGGCTTCGACGGCCCCATGACGATGCGCACGGCGCTCAAGCGTTCGCGCAATCTCGTATCGGTGCGGATCCTGAGCCATATCGGCCCCAAATACGCACAGCAATACATCACGCGCTTCGGCTTCGACGCCGACCGGCACCCGGCCTATCTGCCGATGGCGCTCGGCGCGGGCCTCGTCACGCCGCTGCAGATGGCGGCCGCCTATTCGGTATTCGCGAACGGCGGCTACCGCGTCAATCCATATTTGATCGCCGAAGTCACCGATACGAGCGGCCGCGTGCTCGCGCGCGCGCAGCCGATCGTGGCCGAGGTCAATGCGCCGCGCGCGATCGACGCGCGCAACGCGTACGTGATGGACAGCCTGCTGAAGAGCGTCGCGCAAGGCGGCACGGGCGCGCGCTCGAACGTGCTGGGCCGCAACGACCTCGGCGGCAAGACCGGCACCACCAACGATTCGCGCGACGCATGGTTCGCCGGTTATCAGCACAACCTCGCGGCGATCGCGTGGCTCGGCTACGACAACCCGCGCAGCCTCGGCGACAAGGAAACCGGCGGCGGCCTCGCGCTGCCGATCTGGATCGACTTCATGGGGCCTTCGCTGAAGGGCGTGCCGCCGTATCACATGGCGCGCCCCGACGACGTGATCTATCTCGGCGACGAGATGTACTTCAAGGATTTCACGCCCGAGCACGGCTTCGTCAGCACGCTCGGCATCAGCGCCGCGGCGCTGGCCGCCACGGCGGGCTCGGAGGCCGGCGGCACGGAAGTCCCGAGCGCGGGCGCGGCGCTCAACGCCGAACCGGCGATGCCCGCGCCCGAACCGGCGGGGCAGATCAGCACGCAGGAGCGGCAGGAAATGCTCAATCTGTTCCGCGGACATTGAGCGCGCGCCGCAACAGACGTGCAAAATCGGAGCGGCCGCGCATCGGGCGGCCGCCCTCGCGAGCGGTCAAGCAGTTAAGCGGTCAAACGGTTGAGGAGGGTTGCGCGAGCGGCCCGCGCCGGAACCACGCGACCGTCAGGCGTCGAATGCGACCGGCATCCCGGCCTGCTGCGTAGCGTATTCGGTCAGTGCTTCGTAGAATTCGCGGCCGCTGCGCGTGTCGTGCCAGGCGCCGTCCGTGTAGCGGAAGTGGTAGCCGCCCGACTTCGCAGCGATCCAGACCTCCTTCATCGGAGGCTGCAGATTGACGATGATCTTCGAGCCGTTCTCGAAAGTCAGCGTCAGCACGCTGCCGTTGCGCTCGAGGTCGATATCGACCTCGCCTTCGTTGGCGGTGTCGACGGCGCGCTCGACGGCGGCCAAAACCGCCTCGGCGCGGCTCAAGTATTCGGTGTCGGACATGCTAAACTTTGCCGATTCAATTATTTAGGGACGATCATGCGAAGCGTGACGTGGATGAGCGCGATTGTAGCCGTTTTGACGATGGCCGGCTGCGGCCAGCGCGGCCCGCTCTATCTGCCGACCGTGCCGCCGCTGCCGCCGGCGCCGAGCGCGCAGACGGAACCCGCGGCCGGCATGCATCTCGACGATTCGCTGGCCCCCGCGTCCGCCGCCGCCCCTGCGCGCGCCGCTTCCGCGCGTTGAATGCGCGCCCTGATTTCACCGCCTGACTCCGCATGACCGACGCTTTCCACACACTCGACGGCACCCTGTACGTCGAAGGGCTGCCCGCCGCCACGCTCGCCGAACGCTTCGGCACGCCGCTCTACGTCTATTCGCGCGCCGCGCTGACCGACGCCTACCAGGCCTATGCGCAAGCGTGCGCGGGGCGCCGCGCGAGCATCCACGTCGCCGCCAAGGCGAACAGCAACATCGGGGTGCTCAACGTGTTCGTGCGTCTCGGCGCGGGCTTCGACATCGTCTCGGCCGGTGAACTCGCGCGCGTGCTCGCGGCGGGCGGCGACGCGCGCCACGTGGTGTTCTCGGGCGTAGGCAAGAGCGCCGCGGAAATGCGTGCCGCGCTCGAAGCCGGCGTGAAGTGCTTCAACGTCGAATCGCTGCCCGAGCTCGACCGCCTGAACACGGTGGCCGGCGCGCTTGGCAAGAAGGCGCCGGTCTCGCTGCGCGTGAATCCCGACGTCGATCCCAAGACCCACCCGTACATCTCCACGGGCCTCAAGGGCAACAAGTTCGGCATCGCCTTCAGCGACGCGCGCGCCGCCTACCGCACGGCAGCCGCGCTGCCGCATCTCGAAGTGATCGGCATCGATTGCCATATCGGCTCGCAGATCACCGAGCTGTCGCCGTATCTCGACGCCGTCGACAAACTGCTCGACCTCGTCGCGCAACTCGACGCCGACGGCATTCGCGTCGAGCATATCGACGTCGGCGGCGGCCTCGGCATCACCTATCAGGACGAAGCCCCGCCCGCGATCGGCGATATGGTGCGCGCAGTGCTCGCGCGCATCGACGCGCGCGGCTATGGCGACCGCGAGATCTGCTTCGAGCCGGGCCGCTCGCTGACCGGCAATGCCGGCGTGCTGCTCACGCGTGTCGAATTCGTCAAACCCGGCGAAACCAAGAATTTCGCGATCGTAGATGCGGCCATGAACGACCTCGCGCGCCCGGCCATGTACGAGGCATACCACGCGATCGAAGCGGTCACGCCGCGCGGCGATGAAGCGCCCGCCGTATACGACGTGGTCGGTCCCGTGTGCGAAAGCGGCGACTGGCTCGGCCGCGACCGCAGCCTCGCGGTGCGCGAGGGCGATCTGCTCGCGATCCGCTCGGCCGGCGCGTACGGCTTCACGATGAGTTCGAACTACAACACGCGTCCGCGCGCGGCCGAAGTGCTCGTCGACGGCGACCAAGCGCACCTCGTGCGGGCGCGCGAAACCGTGCAGTCGCTGTTCGAGAACGAATCGATCCTGCCCGAGTAATCGGTTCGGCCGACCAAGCGCTCGCGCCTACTTCGTGCGCGGGCGCACGCTTCTATTCGAACTCACCAATAAAGCCCCTCGTAGTCGCGCGCTCGGGCAACTTCGACTAACCGCACGCGCTCAGGCTTTGCGGCGCGCCTGCCACCCGCGCCACGCATCAACCACCCGCCACCCCAGCAACGCCACCACGACCGCCCCGTAAATACGCGGCAACTCCAGATCGTGCTTGCCCGCCTTCATCCACCAGAAGTGCAGAATGGCGAGCGCCGCGATCACGTACACGGCCCGATGCAGCCGCTGCCAATTGCGCCCGAGCCTGCGCGCCATCGCGCGCGGCGACGTCGCCGCGAGCGGAATCAGCAGCACGAACGCCGCGAAGCCGACCAGGATGAACGGCCGCTTGACCACGTCGCCGGCGATGCTGGCCACGTCGAACCAGCGGTCGAACCAGATATACGTCGTGAAATGCAGCGTCGCGTAGAAGAACGCGAACAGTCCCAGCATGCGCCGGAAGCGGAGCAGCACGTTATATCCCGTAAGCTTGCGCGCGGGCGTGACCGCCAGCGTGATGCACAGGAACACGAGCGTCCACAAACCGGTCGAGCGTGTAATGAACTCGATCGGATTCGCGCCCAGACGGTCTGTGAACCCGAACAGCACGAGCCGCCCGAGCGGATACAGGCACGCCAGAAACACGAGCACCTTCGCCCGCTCCACCGGACCGAACCGGCGCCGCGCCGCCGCGCCCTGCGCCACGTGCGGCCTTGAGCTCACCGCACCCGCCGCACCCACGCTACCCGCGCCATCCGCCGCAGCCGCTCGCACGCTCACTCGCTCTTCCATGACGCCCTCGCCCCAAGCCGCTCAGATAAATTTCCGCAGATCCATGCCGCGGTACATCGGCGCCACCAGATCGCCGTATCCGTTGAACATCAACGTCTTACGCTTCGGCGTGAAGAAGCCGTCCTCGCCGATGCGGCGTTCGGTGGCCTGGCTCCAGCGCGGATGATCGACATTCGGATTGACGTTCGAATAGAAGCCGTACTCGTTCGGCGCCTCGGTATTCCAACTCGTGGGCGGCTGCTGTTCGACGAAGCGGATCTTGACGATCGACTTCGCGCTCTTGAACCCGTATTTCCACGGCACCTCGATACGCACCGGCGCGCCGTTCTGATTCGGCAGCACCTGGCCGTACACGCCCATGGTCAGCAAGGTCAGCGGATTCATCGCCTCGTCCATGCGCAGCCCTTCCGAATACGGCCACTGCAGGATCGGCTCGGATACGCCCGGCATCTGCGACGGATCCGCGAGCGAGATGAACTGCACGTACTTGGCATTGCCCGTCGGCTGCACGCGCTTGATCAACTCCGCAAGCGGCACGCCGATCCAAGGAATCACCATCGACCAGCCCTCGACGCAGCGCATCCGGTACACGCGCTCCTCGAGCGGCGCGAGCTTGCGCAGCGCGTCGATGTCGAACACCTGCGGATGCAGCACGTCGCCCTCCACGGACACGCGCCACGGCCGCGTGCGCAGCGTGCCCGCGTTGTGCGCGGGGTCGGCCTTGTCGGTGCCGAACTCGTAGAAGTTGTTGTACGTGGTCACGTCCCGATACGGAGTCACCTTGTCCGGCACCACGAACTTCGGGTCCGTGACGGCCGGCAGCTTGACCGCATGCGCGTCCGGCGACGCGTATTCGGCATGCGCCGATTCGCCGACGCCGAGCAGCGTGCCGGCCGTCAGCGCACCGGCCATCTGCATGAAGCGGCGGCGCTGCGCATAGACGCCGGCCGGCGTGATTTCACTGCCGGCGATATCGGTGCCGGCCAGCGCCGCGGCGCGCGAAGTCTTGATCAACATGTCCTGCTCCCAATCGTCCAACGTAGCGAAACGCCCCGAAGCGAGGCATCTGTTAGCTAATACGAACGTGGGACCGAAAATGTTTCACTTCGTCCCAAATAAATTAAGTTACGCCGGTAATAAACAAACCGCCGGGCATCTCGGCGGATACCCGGCGGTTTCTAGGCGGACCGGCGCGAAAACTCAGAGCCGGCCGTAGCTGTGCAAGCCGGACAAGAACATATTGACGCCGAGGAACGCGAAACTCGTGACCACGAGCCCCGTCAGCGCCCACCAGGCGGCCACGGCGCCGCGCAGTCCCTTCATCAAGCGCATGTGCAGCCACGCCGCGTAGTTGAGCCACACGATCAGCGCCCAGGTTTCCTTCGGGTCCCAG
>CAUPOD010000164.1:0-6130 GCA_963512745.1 uncultured Burkholderia sp.
TACAGGGGGGGGGGGGGGGGGGGTGGTCTTCGGTGGCGGCCCCACCCCAAAACACCCCCCCCACCCCGTCCTCCCACGCACAGAACTTGCCGACAACTCGAACTTACCGACGGTTTACCGAACCCACAAGCAGCAGCCCCCACCACCAAGGCGCCCTTACAGCAGGTTCAACTCAAACAGGCTGCCGCGCCAGCGGCAGCTCCAACATCGCGTTCAAGACCTCCACAGTCCGCGCCGTAGCCCCTCGATGCTGCGTAGCAAACCCCGTCGCCGCAGCACTCATCGCCAAACGCCGCGCCCGGTCGCCGAATAATTCCCGCAAGGCCTCCGCCAACCCATCCGCATCCGCCACCTGCATCGCCGCCCCAACCGCGAGCGCATCGGCCGTGGCCTGCGCGAAATTGAACACGTGCGGCCCGATCAGCACAGGCACCCCCACCGCACACGCCTCGATCAAATTATGCGCACCGAGCGGCACGAGACTGCCGCCGATAAACGCGAGATCGCCCGCCGCGTAATACGCGCTCATCTCCCCCATCGTATCGCCGAGCAGAATCTGCACGTCGCGCGGCAAGCGCCCGCCATCCCAAGCCGAACGCCGCGCGACGCGATACCCGCGCCGCTCGGCAAGCGCCGCGATCTGCTCGAAACGCTGCGGGTGGCGCGGCACGAGGATCAGCAGCGCATCGTCGATGCCGACCTTCGCGAACGCATCGAGCACGAGCTCCTCTTCCCCCTCGCGCGTATTGGCGGCGACCCACACGGGCCGCGCGCCGTCCGCATCGATCGCCGCGCGCCACGCATGCCCGCGCGCGATCGCATCGGGCGGCGCGCTCAAGTCGAACTTCAGATTGCCGAGCACGGCCACGTCGCGCGCGCCGAGCGCACGCAGACGCTCGGCATCGGCCGGGCTCTGCGCGAGCACGCGCGCAAAGCCGCCGAACACCTCGCGCGCGCCGCTGCCGAACCGTGCCGCGCGCCGGTACGAGCGCGCCGACATGCGCGCATTGGTCAGCACGAGCGGCACGTGCGCGCGCACGCATTAGTCGATCAAGGTCGGCCAGACCTCCGTCTCCATCACCAGGCCCAGCGACGGGCGCCAGCGCCTCAGAAAGCGGCGCACGGCGTGCGGCATGTCGTACGGCAGATAGGCGCGCATCACACGCGGACCGAACAGCTGCTCGCCCGTGGCGCGCCCGCTCGGCGTCATGTGCGTAAGCAGGATGCGCACGTCGGGACGCGCGGCCAGCAGCGCCTCGATAAGCGGCTGCGCGGCGCGCGTCTCGCCGACCGATACCGCATGCACCCAAATCAGCGGCGCCGTATCGGTCGCGGGACGCGCGGGCGCGAAACCGAAACGCTCCGGGATATGCTCGCGATAGCCGCGTTCGCGCCGCGAACGGATCAGCAGGCGCAGCACGGCGAGCGGCGCGACCAGCCACCAGGCGGCGCGATAAATGGATCTGAGCATGGGGTTAGACCAGTTTGCGGCCGGTCACGCGTTCGAGGATGCCGAGCGGCGCCCACTCCGGATGCGCCATCGCATCGACGGGCAGGAAAAACGTCTGTTCGAGCATGAACTGCCCCGACATCACCGCGTGCGAGGTCTGATCGGAGAAACAGACCCACACGCTGCCGGGCGGAAACGGCATCGTCACCTGCGAACAGCTCTGCTGATACGCGAGATCGGCCTTCATGCCGTCGTGCAAACCGAGCATCAGATGATCGTACGCGCTGCGCGGCGCTTTGGTGATGCGCAGCAAATGCTGCAGCTGCGCCGATCCGGGCCATTGCGGCTTGATGCCGGGCACGAAGCGGCGCGCGACGTCCTCGAACGGCTCGCCCACGCGCCACACGCGCGGCTCGTCCTGCGGGTTGACGTTCGTGAACACGCGCAGGATGCGTTCGCCGTAATTGGGCCGCGACGGAAACGCGTCGACGTGCAGGCGGCTGTCGTCCTTGCGCCACGACGTGTTGCGCGTCTCGACGCGGTGCAGGCGCAGGCTCGTCGGCGCCATGCGCAGCGCGTCGCGATATTCGGGGAACAGGCCGTCGACGAGGCTCTTCGCGCGCGCCTGATAGCGGCCCACGAGCGCGCGCACGGCCGACTGCGTGACGACGTCGCCGAGCACGCCGTGCAGCGCGCCGCCGTTGATGTCGAGGCTGATGTTCTTGCGCTGCGGATCGGCTAGCGCCGGGTCGAGCAGCGCCCGCTCGCCGCCCTCGATCGGGAACGCGAGATTCGGAAAATACAGCACCTTGCCCTGCTCGACGGCATCCCGCAGGGTTTCGCGCGGCACCGGCAACTGGCCGCCCTGCCAATCGGCGGACGCGATTTCGATAATCTGGGATTCGCTCATGCTTGCTCGCTCACGGGCAGCCCCAACTCGTTCAGGGCCGCCATCACTTGCGGCAGGGTCGGCGGCGCGCCGGCCGTGCCGAGATTGACGACAGGCGTCCAATAGCCGCCCGTGCGCCATGCGGTCGCGAAATTGTACAACTCGACGGTCGGCCGCTTGAGCGCCGCGGCAATATGCACGAGCCCAGTATCCACTCCCACGGTAGCGGCCGCGCCGTCGATCAGGCCGACCACGGCCGGCAGCGACAGCTTCGGCGGCACCACCGCGGCCGCGCCGAGCGCTTGCGCAAGCTGCTCGCTGGTCTCGCGCTCGGCCGCGCTGCCCCACGGCAGCACGATCGCATAGCCTTGCCGCGCCAGCGCGTGGCCGAGCGCGATCCAGTCCTGCGCCGGCCATTGCTTGTCGGCGCGCGAGGTCGCGTGCACGAACACCACGTACGGCCGCGGCAGGTGCAAGCCGAGCGCGTCCAGGGCAGCCGCGGCGCGCACGGTGTCGAGTCCGAAATCGAGCGTGTCGTCCTGGCTCGGCGCGGGCAGCCCGAGCGCGGCGGCGACCAATTGACGCGTGCGCTCGATCACGTGCGTGCGCGGCGCGATCGGCACGCGGCGGCTATAGAAGAAACGCACGGGCCATTCGTAGCCCGCGCCTTCGGTGCGGTTGCCGAGGCCCGCCAGCGGGCCGCGCGCCCAGCTCGCCACCCAGGCTGTCTTGATCAGCCCCTGGCAATCGATGACGAGATCGTAATGCTCGGCCGCGAGCGCGCGCCGGAACGCGCGGATCTCGCGCCACGTCGCGCACGACCCGAGGCGCTTGCGCCAGCGCCGCAGCGAGAACGGAATCGCGCGCCGCACGCCGTGCACGAGTTCGACGAGCGGCCGAAAGCCTTCCTCGACCAGCCAGTCGATTTGCGCGTCGGGATAGCGCCGCCGGATATCGGCGATGGCCGGCATGTTGTGGACGACGTCGCCGAGCGACGATACGCGCACGATCAGAATCTTTTGCACGCTCACGGATGGGGAGCCGGCCGCGAAGGCCGAAACGGTAAAAAGGTTCGCAATTCTAGCGTGCCGGGGCGTCGGCGCGAAATCCGCGCGGCCGCGGCGCTCCACGGGCGGACGCCGGGCGGTTTGCTATATTCGCTGAGCGTCGCGCGCGGCTCGCCCGGCAACCGCCCGCACGCCATCGATAAAGGAGACCCTCGGTTGGAGCAAGCCGTCACTCAGCCGCGCCCCGCGCGCCATTGGCTCACCGCCAAGCGGCTTCGGCGCTACCCTTGCGCGGTGTTGCTGCTGTATCTGGGCATCGTCGCCGTGGGGTGCTACCGCGCGTACTGGCTCCATACCGTGACGATGCCCACCCTGCACGAAGACTTCGCCGCGTTCTGGAGCGCGGGCTGGCTGGCCGTGCACGGCCACGCGCTCGATGCATACGACGCGCACCTGCTGACGCAGATCGAATGGCAGGCCCTGCATCGGCAGATCGCCGGCGTGCTGCCGTGGCTCTATCCGCCGACGGCTTTGTTCTGGTTCAGTCCGTTCTCCCTGCTGCCGTACGATACGGCCGCCGTGGTATTCCTCGCGTTCAACGTGGCCGCCTTCGTGGCGCTCGCGTACGCGACCGTGCCCGATCCGCGCACACCGCTCGTCGCGCTCGCGTTCCCGGGCATCGTGATCACGCTGCTGTCGGGCCAGAACGGGCTGCTCACGGCCGTGCTGGCGGGGCTCGGACTGCTGTTGCTCGAACGCCGGCCCGCGGCCGCCGGCTGCTGCTTCGCACTGCTCGCGTTCAAGCCGCAGTTGGCCGTGCTGATTCCGCTCGCGCTGCTGTGCGCGCGGCAATGGCGCGCGCTTGCCGCGTGCGCGGTGGCCTTCGGACTGAACTGGGCCGCCGCGCTGCTCGTGTTCGGGCCGCAGACCCTGCCCGCGTTTCTGCACAACCTGGGCGAAGGCGCCGCGTATGTCAGTTCGGGTCGCTACAAGCTGTACCGGCTGCCGAGCTTCTTCGTCACGGCCAAGCTGCTGCATGCGCCCATCGCGTTGGCCTATGCGCTGCAGGCGCTCTCCGCGCTCACAGGCGCCGCCGCCGTGATCTACGCATGGGGCAAGCCGTGTCCCTACGCGTTGCGCGCCGCCGTGCTGATTTGCGCGACGCTGCTCGTCAGTCCTTATCTATACGACTACGATTTGACCTGGTACGGCATACTGATCGCGTGGTATTGCCGCTACGCGTTGCAGGCGGGATTCCGGCGCGGCGAACGCGAATGGCTGATCGTGTTGTGGAGCGCGCCCGAACTCGGTCCGCTGCTCGCGGGCACGCTGTCGTTCCAGTTCATGCCGTTTCTCGCGCTCGCTACACTGTGGATGCTGGTGCGGCGCGTCGCGTCGGCGCGCCATGCGCAGCCCGTGAATTCTTTTGCTTTGGAGGCGTCTCGATGACACAACTCCGCGCGGACGACGCGCACGCTGCGCGCCCGCTGGTTTCGATCGTCACGCCGTTCTACAACGAAGGGCTTGCCATCGATGCGTTCTTCGCCGAACTCGCGCCGATTTTCGATGCGATTCCCGAGTACCGCTTCGAGATCGTCTGCATCGACGACGGCAGCCGCGACGACACCGCCGCGCGCCTGGCCGCCGCGGCCGCGCGCGATCCGCGCGTGCGCGTGTTCGAGCTCACGCGCAATTTCGGCAAGGAGGCTGCATTGACGGCCGGCCTCGACCATGCGCGCGGCGACGCCGTGATCCCGCTCGATGCCGATCTGCAGGATCCGCCGCAGTTGATTCCGCTGATGCTCGAGCGCTGGCGCGAGGGCGCCGAGGTGGTCGTGGCCAAGCGCCGCGACCGGACCAGCGACAGTTTCGCCAAGCGCGCCACCGCGATTTGGTTCTACCGTCTGCACAATGCGTTGTCGGAATTGAAGATTCCCGAGAACGTCGGCGATTTCCGGCTCATGGACCGTCAGGTCGTGGATGCGTTGCGCGAATTGCCCGAGCGGCATCGCTTCATGAAGGGGTTGTTCGCGTGGGTCGGGTTCCGCACGGTGCTCGTCGAATATCAGCGTGCGTCGCGCGTGGCCGGGCGCACCAAGTTCTCGGGCTGGCGCTTGTGGAATTTCGCGCTGGAGGGGATCACGAGTTTCAGCACCGCGCCGTTACGGATCTGGACTTATATCGGCGGCGCGATCGCGCTGATCGCCTTTGGATACGGCGGGTTTATCGCGCTGCGCACGATATTGTTCGGGAATCCCGTGGCTGGGTATCCTTCGTTGATCACGATCATGTTGTTCATGGCCGGGATTCAATTGATCGGGATCGGGGTGGTGGGGGAATATATCGGGCGTATTTACGATGAGACTAAGCGGCGGCCAGTGTATTTGGTGCGCCGGGGCGGCGCGGGGGAAGTTTCTCGGCCGGATGCCGAGCAGTAGTTTGTTATGCTGATTAATTTTGTCGGTTCGGCTGCTGTGTTAACCCCGTTGGCAAGTTCATGCTTGGGAGGATGGGATGGGGTATCTGCTTCCGGTTGCCTCCAGCAGATACCCCATCCCATCCCGAAGGTTCAAGTGCCGTCAACGGCAACACCCTCGGAATACTACTTCCCTCACGTTTTATCCATTCATCGTATCTCCACCACCCAATTCAACTCATAACGTGGAAGATAAAGACCAATGGTTTAAAGGTTTGGATTTAAGGATTTAGATGTTGGGGTCAAGATTCTGGGGTTAAGGACATATGAACCTTCGGGACGGGGTGGGGTATATGGTGGAGGCAACC
>CAUPOD010000165.1:0-6124 GCA_963512745.1 uncultured Burkholderia sp.
AACTGTTCGTTTAGCCGTTAGGCAACGCGCTGGTTATAGCGCTTGTTGGGCGGCAGCCGTAAAAACGCGGCCGTGCTGCCGATGTACGTGTGCTTCGCCGCATGCGCGGCGTGGGTGCTGCCGTTCGTGCGCAGCAAGCCGCTGGCCGCGCTCGCGGGCAGTTTCGCGCTGTGGATCGCAGCCGCGCCGCTCGCGCGCTGGCTGCCGGGCCTCGACGGCGCGCCGTGGGATTTCAACCCGTTCGCGTGGCAGTTCCTCTATGTGCTCGGCGCGCTCGCCTACCGCTTCGACTGGACCGCCTTCGCGCAGCGCGTGCGCACGATGCGCGCGCTCAGCGTGGCCGCGCTGCTCGCGGCCGCGGCCGGTGCGTATGCGCGCCTGCACTTCGATGCGCTCGGTGCGGAACCCACGTTCAAGCAGAATCTCGCGCTGCTGCGCGTCGTCAATTTCGGGGCCGTCGCATGGCTTGCGTGGCATGCCGCGCGGCGCGGCTGGCTCGAACGCGCGGCACGCATGCTGCCGGGCGTGAGCGTGATCGGCCGGCACGGCCTCGCGTGTTTCATCGCCGGCGCGGGCATTTCGCTGGTCGTCGATTCGCTGCTGTACACGGCGACCGACGGCTACATGGACTGGCCGCGCGGCCTGCTCGCGGACGCCGTGGCGCTCGCTGCGCTCTATGCGACGGCGCACCTCTGCGAGCGCTGGAAGTGTCGCCGCGCGTCGACGCTGGCGCGCGTGGCCGCGAGCACCGCTACCGCCGGCGCTGCCGAATAGCTTGCCGCGCGCGTATAGCGGCGCGTAGGCGCCGCGGTCCGAACGCGTATCCCGACGCGCGTTGCGTACAATACACGCGGCCACCCGGCCTCGCACCGCATCTTCCCACCCGATATGGCCCGCCTCTATCCCGACGACTGGAAGAATCTCGCCGCCACCGGCGCCGCCGAACGCGAGCGCGAAACCCTGGCCCTGCTCGAAACCGCGCTGCCCGACGACTACACGGTCTATCACGGCGTGCACTGGACCCGCATGGGCGAGCCGCTGTCGGTATTCGGCGAGGCCGATTTCGTGGTCGTGAGCCCGTCCGGGCGCGTGATGCTGATCGAACAGAAAGCAGGCTTTCTGCGCGAGACGCCGCAAGGGCTGATCAAGGTCCACCTGCAGACCGAGCGCAACGTGGCGATCCAGCTCGCGCGTACGCAGGAAACGCTGCGGCGACGGCTGACCGCGGCATTCGGCGCGGGCGTCTATGCGATCGATGCGCTGCTCTACTGCCCGGACTACACGGTCAAGGATCCCGCCATCGCAGGCCTGCCGCCCGAGCGCATCGTCGATGCCGCGCGCAAACACGCAAACCCCAATGCACTCCCCGACGCGATTCTCGCCGCGCTGCCGCCGGACGAACCGCGCAGCGCGCTCGCGCCGCGCATCGAGCGTTTCCTGGCCGATGCGCTCGCGCTGACGCCCGATACGAGCGCGCTGGTCGGCGCGGCCCACACGATGGTCACGCGCTTATCGGGCGGCCTCGCAACCTGGGCGCGCCGCTTGGCGTTCGAACCGTTCCGCCTGCGCGTGACGGGCACCGCGGGCTCGGGCAAGACGCAGCTCGCGCTGCAAGTCATGCGCGAGGCCGTCGCCAAGCGCCAGCGCGTGCTGTACGTGTGTTTCAACCGCCCGCTCGCTGATTACGTCGCGCGCATCGCACCGGATGGCGCACAGGTATTCAACTACCACCAGCTATGCGACGCAGTGCTGCGCGCGCAAGGCATCCGCCACGACTTCGGCGCGCCCGACGCGTTCGCGCAGCTGGCCGCGCGCTTCGCCGAACTGCCGGTGCCCGATGCATGGCGCTTCGACGTGCTCGTGGTCGACGAGGGCCAGGACTTCGAGGCGCCGTGGGCCGCCGCGCTCGAACGCCTGCTGCGCCCGCGCGGCGCCTGGTGGTGGCTCGAAGATCCGCTGCAGAACCTCTACATGCGCGAACCGGTGCCGTTGCCGGGCTGGGTCGCGCTCGAGGAATTCACCAATTACCGCAGCCCGCGCGACATCCTCGACTACGTGCGCGACACGCTCGGCGAAGTCGAACCGCTCGCCGCGAAGCTCGTCGCGGGCAGCCCGTTCGACGGCTCGTCGGTCAGCTTTTCGACGTACGGCCCCGAGCCCGGCGCGTGCCTCGAAGCCACCAAGCGCGCGATCACGCAGGCGCTCGCGCTGGGCTTCCGCAAGCAGGACATCGCGGTGCTGTCGCTGCGCGGACGCGAGCACTCGGTGCTGGCCGACCTCGATCAGCTCGGGCCGCACCGCGTCAAGCGCTTCACGGGCCGCTACGATCTGTTCGGCAACCCCGAATACCACGACGGCGACGTGCTGCTCGATTCGGTCTATCGCTTCAAGGGCCGCGCGGCGCCATGCGTGATCCTGACCGAGGCCGATTACGAGACCTTCGACGCGCGTTTCGCGCGCAAGCTGTTCGTCGGCGCGACGCGCGCTACCCTGAAGCTGATCGTGGTCGCCTCGCAGCGTGCCGCGGCCCGGCTCGCGCCGGCCGCGTGAATCTCGCCATGCGAAATTGATCGCGCTACAATCTCCGCCATGTCGAAAGCCCCTCTTCCCGACGCACTGGCCGCTCCCGAAGCGCCCGCGCGCACCGAATACACCGTCGACGAGCTCGCGCGCGTCACCGACACCACCGTCCGCAACGTCCGCGCCTACCAGGACCGCGGACTGCTCGAGCCGCCCGTCAAGCGCGGCCGGGTCGGCATTTACGACGATACGCACGTGGCGCGTCTGCGCGTCATCAATCACCTGCTGTCGCGCGGCTACACGCTCGCCAACATCCAGGATCTGATCAAGGCGATCGACGAAGGCCACGACCTGCGGTCGATCCTCGGCCTCGAGAACGCGATCGGCGGACGCTGGTCGAACGAGCTGCCGCGCACGTATTCGCTGCCCGAACTGCTGCAGCGCTTCGGCGCGTCGTCGGCCGCCGCCCTCGGGCGCGCTGCCGAGCTCGGGATGGTCGAGCGCCACGGCCTGTCGTTCGTGGCCAAGAGCCCGGCAATGATCGACGCGGCCACGGCGCTCGTGCGCGAAGGCATTCCCGTGCGCGAGCTGCTCGATCTGCTCAGCATCGCGCGCCCGCATTTCGACGCGATCGCGCGCGAGGTCATCGAACTCGTCGTGCATCGCCTCGACCGCTACGGCGCCGAGAACCTGCCCCCGCCGACCGAAGTGCCGGCGCTGACCGAGGCCGTGCTGCGCCTGCGCCCGCAGGCGGCGATGTTCTTTCAGGCCGAAATCAACCGCGCGCTCGAAGTCGCCGCCAACGACTATCTGGGCGGCCGCGTGGCCACGATCCTGGACAAGACGCTGAGCACGCACGGCGCGCCCGCGGACGGCGCCGACGCAGCGGACGGCAAAAAAGCGCGTAAGGACAAATCGCGCAAGTAACGCCTGCCGCGCGCCGTCATATCCTTATCGGCAAAGCTTCGTTTGCGCCTGCCGCCGCGCATGCGACGATTTCCGGCCCAGCGGACATTCCGTCCGCGTCCAGCCTCAGGAGATCGTTTCGATGCCGCGTCCGTCCCGCCGTTTGGTTTCATGGTTCACTCGTTTGCTCGCGGGCGCGCTGTTCGCGTGCGGCGTGTCCGCTGCCGCGTATGCGCAGAGCGGCGCGGTGCTGCGCGTCGGCTTCCAAAAGGGCGGACTGCTGTCGATCGTCAAGGCGCAAGGCCAGCTCGAAACGCGCGTGAAGCCGCTCGGCTACAGCGTGCAGTGGTTCGAATTCCCGGCCGGCCCGCAAATGCTCGAAGCGCTCAACGCCGGTAGCGTCGATCTCGCCTATACGGGTCCGCCACAGCCCGTGTTCGCGCAGGCGGGCGGCGTGCCGTTCGTGTACGTGGGCACCGAGCCCGCGGCGCTGCACGGCGAGGCCTTGCTGGTGCCGGCCAATTCCGCGATCAAGACCCCGGCCGATCTGCGCGGCAAGAAAATCGCGCTGCAAAAAGGCTCGAGCGCGAACTACCTGCTGCTGCGCGTGCTCGAGAAAGCGGGCATCCCGTACAGCGAGATCCATCCCGTGTATTTGGCGCCGGCCGATGCGCGCGCCGCGTTCGAGAGCGGCGGCGTGGACGCGTGGGCGATCTGGGATCCGTACAACGCGGCTGCCCAGCAAGCGCTCAAGGCGCGCACGCTGGCCGACTACACGGGCCTGATCGGCGCCTACGGCTTCTACGAGGCGCGCCGCGAATTCGCGGATCAGCACCCCGATCTCGTGCGCACGGCGCTCGCGCAGTTCCGCGCCACGGGCCTCTGGGTGGATGCGCATCAGAACGACGCGGCCGCCCTGCTCGCCCCGCGCATCGGGCTGCCGCAACCGGTCGTCGAAACCTGGCTGGGCCGTACCCATTTCGGCGCGGCGCCCGTCACCGAGGCCGTGGTGAGCTCGCAGCAAGGCGTGGCCGATGCGTTCTACGCGATCAAGCTGATCCCGAATCGGCTCACCGTCAGCGACAACGTCTGGGCCGACAAAGACACACGCTGGGCGCAATAAACGCACACGCGCCAGCGCATGACGCGCCGGCGCCTCAGCGCGCGCCGGCTGCGGGCTGCCCCACCTTCTTCTGCCGCCACAGGCACAGCAGGTCGCAAGCCACGTGCGCGGCCGCGAGCGCCGTGATCTCGGCGTGATCGTAGGCCGGCGCGACCTCGACGACGTCGGCGCCGACCAGATCGAGCGAACCCAGGCCGCGCACGACCGCGAGCGCCTGCGCCGAACTCAAACCGCCCGCGACGGGCGTGCCCGTGCCCGGCGCGAACGCGGGATCGAGGCAATCGATATCGAACGTCAGATAAGCGGGCCGCGTGCCGACGATCTGCTCGATCCGCTCGACGGCCGCTTGCGCGCCATGCGCATGCACCCATGCCGCGTCGAGCACGTTGATGCCGAGATAGTCGTCGTTCCAGGTGCGGATGCCGATTTGCACCGACGTCTTCGGATCGATGAGCCCTTCCTTGACCGCCTTGTAGAACATCGTGCCGTGGTTGAGGCTGTCGGGCGCGTCGTCGGCCCAGGTGTCGCAATGCGCGTCGAAGTGGATCAGCGACAACGGCTTGCCGTAGCGCTCCGCATGCGCGATCAGCAGCGGGTACGTGATGAAATGGTCGCCGCCGAGCGTCAGCATCTTCGCGCCCGACGCGAGGATCGTGCGCGCGTGTTCGACGATCGACGGCTTGATCGTGAGCGGGTTGTGTGCGTCGAACCAGCAATCGCCGTAATCGGCCACCGCGAGGTCCTCGAACGGATCGAAGCCCCACGGATACGGCTTCAATTCCGCGAGCTGCACGCTCGCGGTGCGCACGGCCGCGGGCCCGAGGCGCGCGCCCGAACGGAACGTCGTGGCGAGATCGAGCGGCACGCCCGAGATCACCACGTCCGCGCCGTCGATCTCGCGCGTGTAGCGGCGGCGCATGAACGACAAGACGCCGGCATAAGTGTTTTCGATCGAGGAGCCGTAGAGGCCCGGGCGGCGGATCGCGCCGTCGCCGTGGATGAGATCGGTCATGGAAAAATTACCGGATCGAACCGGCAGCCGCGTACCGCGTGCATGAAGCGAATGGCGTCCGGGGCATGGGTCTGCCGGGGTCGGATTCATTGGGAACGCGCGGCGCGAGGTAAAGCGTTGCGCCGTCACGCTGGCTTGCGAATCCTTTAGCGCAGCCGGGCGGAATCGAAATTCCAGCCCTGCATCATAGCAAGCCGTACGCGTTTGAAAAGCCTTCGGCGCGGCCGCCCGGCGCCCCCTGACGTTTTTAGACAAAACGGACTTGCGCAACGGCGATTTGCGGCATATTCTTACATCAATCGATGTCACAGTTACTGATGGGTAAGAATAGAAGGCAGCGCGAGCATGCGCGCCCCAGATGCCGTCCTCGCAGCCGGCCCACCGCATAACTAGCAGGCAAAATCAGGGAGCAATACTAAAATGATGCCCGTCCGACGAGACGTCCGCTTCGCACTGCCGCCCGAACGTGCCGTCGACTGGCACCATGAAGGGCCGGCTCTCACGCACCTCCTCAACGCGCTCTCGCTGCTGTTTCCGGCAGGAGAGCGTTTCTTCATGGATTC
>CAUPOD010000166.1:0-6111 GCA_963512745.1 uncultured Burkholderia sp.
GATGATGGAAGGCGCCGTGGCGGACTGGAGCGCGGTGTTCCTGCGCTCGGTCTTGAACGGCGATGCGAGCGTTGCCGCGCTCGGCTATTCGTCGTTCGCGTTTTCGATGGCGGCGTGCCGGATCGTCGGCGACGTGTTCGTACGCCGCTTCGGCTCGGGCCGCGTCGTCGCGGTCGGCGGCCTGGCCGCCGCGCTCGGGCTCGCGCTCGTGCTGAGTCTGCCGAACCTCGTGACCGCGTGCGCGGGCTTCGCGCTCGTGGGCATCGGCCTCGCGAACATCGTGCCCGTGATCTTCAGCGCGGCGGGACGCTCGACGCCCACTCCGGCGCTCGGCGTCTCGATGGTCGCGACGGCCGGCTACGCGGGCTTTCTGATCGGGCCGCCGCTGATCGGCTTCGGCGCGGGGCTGATCGGCCTGCGGCTCGCACTATGCGTGTTGCTCGCGGCCGCGCTGCTCGTCTGCACGACGGGCAGCAAAGCCGTGCGGCACGCTTACCGCGCATGAAACACGAAGCGGCGGCGAGCGACCCGGCCCGTTCGCCGCCGCGCATCAGTACGGCGTGCGCCCCATGCGCCGCCCGTAGCGCGCGATCGCCGCGCGCTGGATTTCCTCGAGCGGCAGCGCCGTATCGATCACGGCCGCATGGTTCGCGAAGCCGCCGTAGAACTCGGCGAGGTCGGTCTTCATCGCCGCGCGCGACACATCGTCGAGATACACCATGTGCCCGGATGGATAGTTGCGCACGGTCAGCGCGTGGTCGATCTGCGCGCGGCCGAGCGGCATCCCCTGAAAATTGCGCAACGTCTGGAAGAACGGCGTGACGGCATCGTAATAGCCGTTCGCCGAGAACACGCGCAGATACGGATTCAGCGCCATCGCGGCAGCGAGGTCGCCCGCGGTGTAGAGCGTGGCGGGGCCGCCCTTCTGCGCGCCGGTCGGATCGATGTGGCCGAAGTCCCAGTTCTCGAACGCAAGATCGTTGATGTCCAGGAACGGTGAGATCGACGTGTATTGCAGCTCGTCGTTCAGGTACACGTTCCACATCGCCGTATACACACCGCCCACGGCCGTCATGGTCGGATCGTTGCCGCCCGCGTTCGGATCGACGTTCGCGGCGATGCCCGTATCCACGGCCGTCACGCGGCCGTCGTACGCGCCGACCGCAAGGCCCTCGTCGAGCAGCAGGCTCGCCAGAAAAACGGAATCGTAGCCCGTGGTCGGGTCGAGCCGCCAATACTTGAGCACCTGCTCGGGGATGCCGAGGATCGCGCTCAGATACTGCAGCACTTCCGGCTGCACGTCGGGAAACGCATTCAGCGCGTTCGCGTAATGGCCGCTCGCGAATGTCCCGACCTGCGTCATGAAGCCGGGCAGGTCGTCGGGGGCCGGCGTCAGCGCGACCTTTTTGTGGAACCACGCGTCGGCCGCGAACGTGGGCAGCGTGCCGATCGGGTTCTCGGCCTGCGCGTAGTCGAGGATCGACGACTGCAGCACGATGCCGTTCAGATCGACGCCGTCTTCGTGCAGCATCCACGTGAGCACGCATGTGCGCGGCGTGCCGTACGATTCGCCGAACAGATACTTCGGCGAGTTCCAGCGGTTGAAGACGGTCAGATAGCGTTTGATGAATTGCTTGATGCACGCGGCGTCTTGATCGACGCCCCAGAAATCCTTGTTCGTGGCCGGCGCGACGGCCGACGAGTAGCCGGTGCCGACGGGGTCGATGAACACGAGGTCGGTATGGTCGAGCAGACTGTCGGCGTTGTCTTCGAGCGCGTACGGCGCGGGCGGCGTGAAGCGCGGCATGCTGGTCTTGATGCGGCGCGGGCCGAACGAGCCGAGCAGCAGAAACACCGACGACGAACCGGGGCCGCCGTTGTAGAAAAACGTGACGGGGCGCGACGATGCGGGCGCGTCGTTCGCCGTATAGGCCACGTAGAACAGCTTCGCGGCCGGGCGCGCGCTGTACGAATCGGTCGTCACGAGGTGGCCCACGCGCGCCGTGTAGGCGATCGGCTTGCCGTTGAGTTTCAACGTATGCTGGGTGACCGCCGCGGCTTCCGAGACGTCGGTGACGGCATCGTCGGGGCCGTATCCGTAGGGTGTCGGGTCGGCCAGCGGCTGATCGGCGGGAAGGTTCTTAAGCGTCTTCGCACTCATCGCACAACTCCGGAGTTGGGATAGAGCAGCGTTTGCGGGCAAGCGCTCAGAAAAGTATAGATTAGTCTGAGGAAACCGCCATGCCGTCGAGCACCGGCTCGGCAAGGAAGCCAGCCGCCGGCCTTTCCGCCTCGGCGCGGCGCGATTTCGCAACAGCCGTTCGCGCCGCGCGTGCGGATTGAGGTGGGGGGTGACGCCTTAACGCCGCGTGAGCCGGCGTACGCTGAAATCGCCGAGCCACTGCACCGCGGCGACGATCAGCACGAGTATCACGATGACGGTCGCCATCACCGTGGTATCGAAGCGCTGATAGCCATAACGGATCGCCAGATCGCCGAGACCGCCCGCGCCCACGGCGCCCGCCATCGCCGACGCGCCGATCATCGCGACGACCGTGATCGTGAAGCCGCCGACGATGCCCGGCAGCGCCTCCGACAGCAGCACGTGGCGAATCACGTGCCGGCGCCGCGCGCCCATCGCGAGCGCCGCCTCGACGAGCCCATGATCGACCTCGCGCAAGCTGACCTCGGCCACGCGCGCGAAAAACGGCGTCGCCGCGATCGCGAGCGGCACGATGGCCGCCCACACCCCGATCGTGGTGCCCACGATCAAGCGCGTAAGCGGCAGCAGCGCGACGAGCAGGATGATGAACGGCGTCGAACGCAGTGCGTTGACCACGGCGCCGACCACGGCATTGAGGCGCGGCCGCTCGAAAATGCCGCCGCGCGCCGTAGTGACGAGCAGCAACGCGAGCGGAATCCCGGCCGCGAGCGAGATCAGCGCCGAGACGCCGACCATGAGCAGCGTGTCGCTCATGGCATCGACGAGTTCGCCGATCCAGACCGTATCGTTAAACCATTCAAACATACGCGAGTACCTCGATTCGATCGGCGTGCGCGCGCGCGGCGTCGAGCAGCGCGGCCGTTTGTTGTTCGCGCGATGCGCCGTGCGCATCGGCTTCGGCAGCCAGCGAGGCGGCCACGAGCAAGCGCCCTTGCGCGCGCCCCTGAATCCGTTCGATGCCGCCTTGCAGAATCCGCACCGTGCCGTGATGGCCTCCGAGCGCGCGGCTCAGCGCGGTCAGATCGGGCTCGCGTTCGGCCTGCCCCGTGAATTTCACTTCGAGCAGCACGTGCTGGCCCACGGCCGGAGTATCGTGCGTACCGGCCGCCGCGGACTCGGCTCGCGTATCGGCCGCCACGCGCGCGACGAGCGCCGCGACTTCCTCGGGCAGCGCGCGCTCGGGCAGATGCAGCAGCGCGCGCGTGGCCTCGTGCTGCGGATCGCCGAATACGCGCCACACCGGGCCCGTCTCGACCACCTCGCCGCGCTCGATCACGGCGACCGTATCGCAGACGTCGCGGATCACTTCCATCTCGTGCGTGATCAGCACGATCGTGACGCCCAGGCGGCGGTTGATGTCGCGCAGCAGCGCGAGGATCGAGCGCGTGGTCTCGGGGTCGAGCGCCGACGTCGCTTCGTCGCACAACAGGATGTCGGGGCGGTGCACGAGCGCGCGCGCAATCCCGACGCGCTGCTTCTGGCCGCCCGACAAGCGCGCGGGCCATGCGTCGCGGTGCCCGCTCAAACCGACGAGTTCGAGCAGTTCGTCGACGCGCGCCTCGATGTCGGCCTTCGGCACGCCGGCGATCTTGAGCGGCAGCGCGATGTTGTCGTGCACGGTCTTCGCGGACAGCAGGTTGAAATGCTGGAACACCATGCCGATGCGGCGGCGCAGCTTCACGAGACCGTTGCCGTCGAGCGCGCCGACGTCGGCGCCCTGCACGCGCACAACGCCGCTCGTCGGCCGTTCGAGGCCGTTGATCAAGCGCAGCAGCGTCGATTTACCGGCGCCGCTGCGGCCGATGATGCCGAACACTTCGCCCGGCGCGACGCCGAGCGACACGTCGTCGAGCGCGGGCGGCGCATCGGGCGCGGCATTCGGGAAGCGCTTCGAGACGTGCTCGAACGCGACCGCCGCTTGATCGTTCGCGGCCGTGCGCCCCGTGCGCTCGTGCACGGCAGGCGCGGGGCGCCCGGCGCGCGATTCCCGGTTAAGTTACATTCCGGCCATGGGGCGGCGGGTCAGCGGAAACCACCGCGCGAGGGCGCCGCTTCTCAGAGTACTCATTGGATTACCACGCTACGGTGTAGAGATCCCCGAACGCCTTGTCCAGTTCCTTGCGGACCTGCGGCGAATGTTGGTAGATCGAGATGAATTGGCGGATGCGCGGATCGTTGACGCTTTCCGGGCGCACGACGAACTGCAGCGCGTAGAGCTTGTTGTCGTCGCCGTCGAACAGCAGCGCGCTATCGGGGTCGGCCGTGCCGGCCAGCTTCAGGAAGCTCGGATAGCCCTGCGCGAGATCGACGTCGCCGAGCGCGCGCGCGAGCTGCGGCGCTTCGAGCTGCACGATCTTCAGGTGCTTCGGATTCGAAACGATGTCGTGCACGGTCGCGCGGAAATCGACGCCGGGCGTGAGCTTGATGAGCCCCGCGCGCTGCAGCAGCAGGAGCCCGCGGCCGCCGTTGACGGGGTCGCTCGCGATCGCCACGGTCGCGCCGTCCTTGAGATCCGCGAAGCGCGTGACCTTCTTCGAGTACAGGCCGATCTTCATGATCGTGCCGGGCGCGATCGCCACGAAGCGGTAGCCGCCCTGCTTCTCCGCGTTCTCGAGGAACGGGATGTGCTGGAAGTAATTGACGTCGATGTCCTTGTTCGCGAGCGCCGCGTTCGGCGTGTTCCAGTCCGTGAATTCGATGATCTTCACGTTCAGGCCCTGTGCCCGGGCCTCGCGCGCGGCTTGCTGCAGCGCGCCGATCTGCGGCGTGGTGGCGATGCCGACCTTCAATTCAGGCGCGGCATCGGCATGCGCGCGCGGCGCGGCCGTCATCAACGCGAGCGCGAGGGACGCCGCGCACAGCAGCGCATTGCCGAAGGAGAAACGGGAAGCGAAACGGGCGAAGGCCGGCAGGCGCGCGGTAGCAGACATCGGAGTCCTTTGGAAAACGTTGAGACAGGTACCCGCGATGATAGAAAACCGCTACTGCCGAGTCCAACAAGCGTTTAAGAAATCGAAATCAGTTTAACTGATATGACGGTTATTTGCCGTGCGGCAGCCCGTGGCGCTTGAGTTTGCGGTACAGCGTGTTGCGGCTCACGCCGAGCTGGCGGGCCGCCATGCTGACCCGGCCGCCGCAGCGCTCGAGCGTCTCGCGCAGCGCGTGCCGCTCGGCCGCGTCGAGCGGCGCCTCGGCCGCCGCGGGATGCGCGTCGCGCACTTCGGGCGGCAGGTCGTCGAATTCTATCGTACCCGTATCGCACAGCGCCGCGAGGCTGCGCAGCACGCTGCGCATCTGGCGCACGTTGCCGGGCCACGCGTAGGCGCGCAGCGCATCGTGCGCGGCAGCGCTGAAGCGCATGGCGCCCGCGCCCGCCGCCTGATCGAGCAATGCCTGCATCAGCGCATCCAGATCGGTCCGTTCGCGCAGCGCGGGCACGGCGGCCTCGAGGCCGTTCAGACGATAGTAGAGATCCTCGCGGAACTGGCCTTCGGCGATACGCTGGCGCAGATCGCGATGCGTGGCGCTGAGCACGCGGATATCGAGCGGCACGGCCTCGCCGCCGCCGAGCGGCGCGACCGCGCGCTCTTCGAGCACGCGCAGCAGGCGCGTTTGCATCGCGAACGGCATGTCGCCGATCTCATCGAGGAACAGGGTGCCGCCGTTGGCAAGCCACAGCTTGCCGGGCTTGCCCTCGCGGCGCGCGCCCGTGAAGCTGCCGCCGACGTAGCCGAACAGTTCGCTCTCGATCAACGCCTCGGGAATCGCCGCGCAGTTGAGCGCGACGAACGGCGCGTCCGCGCGAGCGCTCGCGGCATGGACCGCGCGCGCGAACACCTCCTTGCCGCTGCCCGTTTCGCCGCGGATCAGCACGGGCACGTCGTGGG
>CAUPOD010000167.1:0-6075 GCA_963512745.1 uncultured Burkholderia sp.
CCTATCTGCTGCTGTCCGCGCCCGACGGCACGCAGCTCGCGATGCTGCTCGGCAGAACCTGGCGCGTGTGCCCGCTGCTGATCGCGCTACTGTCGATCCCCGCGTTCGCGGCCGTGTTCTGGGCGCTGCGCGGGCTCGCGCCGACGCGCCTCGCGTTGACCGGCGCCATCGGCGGTCTCGCGGCGGGGGCGACCGCGACGCTCGCCTATTGCCTTCACTGCCCGGAGATGGGCGTGCCGTTCTGGGGCGTTTGGTACGTGCTGGGCATGGCGCTGCCGACGCTGGCCGGGACGCTGCTGGGGCCGAGATTGCTGCGCTGGTGAGGGTCGGGCGCGGGGCCGAAGACGGCCGGATATTCGCGGCGGAACCAGTCCGTGACCTGCTCGTGGTTCAGCGAGAAGAACTCGCGCGAGCGCGGGATGAACACGAAGCCGAACGCGAACACGCAGGTCGCTAGCCCGAAGCACATATAGACCGTGCCCACGGACCAGCGCGTGAGCGCCGCGCCCGCGAGCATCGGCCCGAGCATGCCGGCGACCTGGGTACTCATCTTCGTCGCCGCGAGTAGACGCACGCGGAAGTCTTGCGGGATCGCCAGCGTGCGATGTGTCGCGCCGACCAGACCCATCGATGCGTTAGCGAAACCGACCGCAGTCAGTGCGGCGACCAGCGCGACGCCCGACGGCGCCCAGCCCGACGCGGCTAGCGCGAGCCCCTCGCACATTGCCACGCCGACCCGAACGTTGAAGCGCCCGAAGCGTTTCACGAGCGCATCAGACCAGCGCGCGGAGCCGAGCAGCAGCCCGGCCGACAGCGCCGCCTCGCAGATGCCGAGCCACAGCCCGGACAACCCGAGCGACTGCACTTTGAGCGGGATCAGCATGCCGACCGCCGGCCCTTGAAAGATCCACACGATGAAATTGACGAGCGTCCAGGCGCGCTCCATCGGCACGCTCCATTTGGCGCGCAATCCTGCGCGCAAATCGCTCCTCCAGCGCGCGAAGCCGCGTCCAGGTGTATGCGCATGGGCCGCGACCGGTAGCACAGGCAACCGCAAGACAGTCCAGACGGCGATTCCCAGCAGCGCGCCGTTTAGCCAGAGTGCCGCCGCGACTCCGCCTAGACTGAGCGCGACACCCGCCATGGCAGGCCCGAGCGCGCGTCCGACCGCTTGTGCCGAGCGGCGCAGGCGCAGCGCCTCGGCGAGCCGTTCGGGCGCAATCAGCTCGGCCGAAATCGTGGACCGGGCCAGATCGCTAAACGCGCTGGCGACGACGCCGAGCACGCCGATCGCGACGATCAAATGCAATCGGTAGTCGTTGCGCGAGGCCAGCAGCGCCAGGCAAAACGCGATAGCCATCGAGGCCAGCGTGCCCCAGACGATTTGAGCGCGCTTCGCGTAGCGGTCGCCGAGCGGCGCGATCAGCGGCGTGGCGATCAGCGTGGCGATCGCGATGGCGGCGCTGTACACGGCCAGATCGCGCGCGCCGCCGCGATGGATGATCCACCAGGGCAGCGTGACGTAGCCCACCATGTCGGACAGAATCAGCAGCACGTCGCCGAGCAGCAAATTGGAGAGTGGCGGGGCGAGGGATGTGAGGCGCAAGGCAGAGTCTCGGACTTTATGTACTGGTATCGAAGACGGCCGGCGAGTTTATCGCGCTTGGCGCGCGGCCCCCTCACACCGCATTCAACGGAATCTTCAAATAACGCACGCCGTTGGCTTCGGGCTCGGGCAGATGTCCCGCGCGCACGTTGACTTGCACGGCCGGCAAGATCAGCGTCGGCATGTCGAGCGTCTTGTCGCGCGCCTCACGCATCGCGACGAACGCGTCCTCGCTCACGCCGTCGTGCACGTGGATATTGCCTTCGCGCTGCGCTTGCACCGTGGTTTCCCAGGCCGCCGCGCGCGTCGCGGGCGGGTAGTCGTGGCACATGAAGAGCCGCGTGTCGCCGGGCAGCGCGAGCAGCTTGCGGATCGAGCGGTAGAGCGCGTGCGCGTCGCCGCCGGGGAAATCGCAGCGCGCGGTGCCGACGTCGGGCATGAACAGCGTGTCGCCGACGAATACGCAGTCGCCGATCCGGTATGCCACGTCGGCCGGCGTATGCCCGGGCACGTGGAGCGACTGCGCGGTTAGGCCGCCGATGGCGAAGGTTTCGCCGTCCGCGAACAGATGATCGAACTGCGAGCCGTCCGTCGGGAATTCCGCTTCGAGATTGAAGAGATGCTTGAACGCGGCCTGCACGCGGCCGATGTCGCGCCCGACCGCGATCTTGCCGCCCAGTGCGTGCTTCAAATAAGCCGCCGCGGAAAGATGGTCGGCATGCGCATGCGTTTCCAGAATCCATTCGACGCGCAGCCCATGCTCGCGCACGAACGCGATCACGCGATCGGCATTCTCGGTACGCGTCTTGCCCGACTTGGGATCGTAGTCGAGCACCGAGTCGACGATCGCGCATCCGGGGTGCCCGGGCGCATGGACCACGTAGGTCACGGTCCCGGATTCGGGATCGAAGAACGGTTGAATCGAGGGTTGCATGGGTCTCTCCGCGTTGCCGTTAATATACCCATCTCGATGCGCGGAGAATGCGGAACGCTTGATGTCCGAATGAGCGCCGGGCAGCGCACCGCTGGCTGCTTTCAATGCCATGCGGCGTCCGACGTCCCCAGCGCGCTTGCCGGGTAATCCCACTGCATCGGCCCGCCCCCGATCGTCACCGGCGGTCCGATGCGGCGCGCGTGGCCCCACGAGGTTGCCTCGATGCCGGGCGCGAGATCGTCGGCGTGGTCCGGCGTCAGCGTGCCTTGCGGTTCCAGCGAACGCGGCCCGTCGATGAGCAGCTTGGCCGTTCTCGCGAGCGAAGCCCGCGCGCTGCCGGCCGTGCCTTGGGTCGACCGTTCCGTGAGCCCGCGCACGGCCGCCGCTGCGAGCAGGTAGCCGGTCGCGTGATCGAGCGCCTGCAACGGCAGATGCACGGGCCGCTCCGCGTGCGCCGCACGCATGCACGCATCGGCGATGCCGGTGCTCATCTGAACCAGACTGTCGAAACCGCGCCGCGCGCGCCACGGGCCTGTCCAGCCGTAGGCGTCGAGCGACACGTCGATGAGCGCGGGATTGAGCCGGCGGCGCCGCTCGGCGTCGAGCCCGAGGTGCACCAACGCGTCGGGACGGTAGCCGTGCACGAGGATCTCGGCTTGCGCGAGCAGGCGCTCGAATGCGGCGCGGCCGGCGGGATCCTTCAGATTCAGGCGCGCGCAACGCTTGCCGAGCACGACTTCGGGCACCAACCCCGGCTCTTCCCAACCGTAAGGATCGATCCGCAGCACGTCGGCGCCGAAACCCGCCAGGAAACGCGTGGCGACCGGCCCCGCGAGGATGCGCGTGAGGTCGAGCACGCGAATGCCTGCAAGCGGGCGATCGCGCCGTGCGGGTGCGCCGGTTGTCGCGGCGTGAGCCGATTCGCGTTCGCGATGCAGCAGCGGCTCGCGCCATACGGCTTGTCCTTGCGGATGCGCGGCCCATGCCTCGATCGTGCGCATGGCGGCCGCGCAGCCGTTGCGTTCGACGACGGCCGTTTCGAGCGCGACGGCATCCCACGTCGCCACGGCGCGCGCGACGGCTTCGCGGTCGGCCGGCACGCCCAGTACGGCCAATGCCGCGTCGCGATGGTGCGGTGCGTTGGTATGGAGCCTGATCCAGCCGTCGGCGGCGCGGTAATCGCCCGCGACGGCGTCCCACAGCGGCGGCACGGCCCAGCCTTGCGGACGCAGCGTGGTGCCGAACCAGAACGACGCGAGGCGGCGGTCCACCTCGACGCGCGGCGCGCGGCCCGTGATCGTTCCCACGCGTTCCGCAATCGCGAGTCCCGCCGCGCCGATCGCGGCGCTCGCGAAATCCGAAACCGCGAACAGGCCCGGCAGCGAGCCGCTGCCCGTGACGCCGAGGCCGGCGAGCGCTTCGCTCGGGCCGCCGGCCGCCTGCCAGAACGGGCGCGCGAAATAATCGACGGCATTGGCCGGAGCGGCTTCGGCCGGTTGCGATGCGGAGTTATCGCTCATGAGTCGCCTCGGTAAGCTGGACGATCTCGATCGAGCATCGTCGACAGCACTTCACTTCAACAATACCCGCTGCGCAGTGCCCGTGCCCAATCGGCGCGGCCATGCGCGGCGGCCGTTGCGGCGGCTTCGTCCCACGCATAGGCGACGGCCCGCCATTCGGCTTGCCAGCCCGCCCCGGTTTGGGTGACGAGCGCGTAGCGCGCGTGCGGCGACCCCATTTCCATGCGATGCGGAAAGGGACGGTCGTCCTCGTAGGCCTGCAACCCGACGCTGCCCGGATTGACGATCAACCGGCCGTCGTCGAGACGCACGGCCCGCTGTATATGCGTATGGCCGCACAGGATCAGCGTCGCGCGGGTATCGCCTGCGCGTTGCTCGACCTCGTCGCGGGTCGCGGGGCGGCAGCCGTCCGGCGTCACGGTTTCCAGAAAATAGGCGAGATCGTCGCCCGGTATGCCGTGTACGAGCAAGACATCGTCGTCGATCCTCAGCTCGGGCGGCAACGCGCGCATCCACGCCTTGTGTTCGTCCGACAGGCAATCGTGCGCATACCGGTCGGACGCGCCCATGCGCGCGGGATCGCCGCGCAAGACTTGGCGTTCGTGATTGCCGCGAATCGTCGGAAGCCCGAGCGGCATCAGGCGGTCCGCCGTTTGCGCAGGGTAGAGCGCGCCGGACAGAATATCCCCGAGGTTGACGACGAGGTCCGCGCCTTGTTCGCGAATGTCGTCGAACACCGCCTCCAAGGCGCCCAGATTGCCGTGAATATCCGAGATCGCAGCGATTTTCATGAGGACGCGTCGATATAAACCCAAGCGGTCTTGCCCGATTGCAGCGGCGCGAGCACGCGCACGTACGCATCGACCTCGTATGCATCGGCCTGCGCGAGTTCCGTGTCGGTGATCTCGAACACGACGCCGGGCACGAGCGCGCCGGCCGCGCCCGTATGGCGCACGATCGGGTGGTGCGTCTTGCCGCTCGTCTTCACGACCTCGGGATCGTCGATGGCGACCATCGATTGTTCGTAGCCGACCAACGCGTCGGGGCTGCCCGACAGCAGCCGCTTGAACGTGCCGAGCTGCACGGCTTCCTGCTGCAGCGTTCCGTACGAGAAAAGCAAAGGCAAGGTGGCCTCCTAATTAGAAGGGGGAATGACGCGTCAGACCAGCAGATCTTCGTAGAATGCGCCGTACGGCTCGGTCGGATGCGCAAGCTGGATCTCGAGGATCCACAGGCCCGCGTCGGGACATTCGCCGAAATCGCCGAGCTTGCCGGCCTTGTAGATCGCATGCGGGAAGTCCGACACGCGGTGGCCCTTGATGTCGAGGTTGAGCCGCCAGCCGAGCTCGGCCGCGCGCCGTTGCGCGAACGCGTACAGCTCGGCGCCGGCCGCCCCCGTCGCGCGCCAGTGCTGTTCCACCTCGTCGAACAATTGCCGTGCGGCAGCCGCGCACGCGTGCATGTCCGCATCGTTGCCGGCGACGAACGTCGCGCCCGCGTCGCCCTCGTGGCCGTCCCACACGACGCCGAGATCGATGAAGAAAATATCGTGGTCGCGCAGCACCGGATCGCCGTCCGAGGCTTCGTTGAATTTCTTCAGCGTGTTCGCGCCGAAGCGGATCAGGCTCGGGTGCCAGATGCGGTCCGCGCCGAGCGCCGCGATCGCGGCCTTGCAATGCGCGGCCGCTTCCGATTCGCGCATGCCCGGTTCGATCAGCCGCGCGACGCGCTCGACCACTTCCCAGGTCCGGTCGCGCGCCGTGACCATCTTCTCCAATACGAAGGCACTGCCGACGGCCTGCTTGTCGGGGCTGGGCTGCAACGTTTCCGTACTCATCTGCTGGTGCTCGGGGGAGTTATCGTCCGACGAGTATAGCGGCGGTTCGCCTATCGCGTGACTCCTCGAGGGCAGCTCTCGGCAAGCAATCACCCATCGGACTTACATCAAAGCGACGCATTCTTTAAAAATCCAACCATTATTTTTTCCGGCCGGCGTGCGACTGCATG
Organism: uncultured Burkholderia sp.; assembly: GCA_963512745.1. GTDB lineage: Bacteria > Pseudomonadota > Gammaproteobacteria > Burkholderiales > Burkholderiaceae > Burkholderia. The sequence continues at coordinate 6,068 of CAUPOD010000167.1, forward strand.
ATGGGCAG
>CAUPOD010000168.1:0-6071 GCA_963512745.1 uncultured Burkholderia sp.
TTTTTAAATTTATAAAGCCCCCCCCCGGGGGCGCGCCGGCCGCCGCGCCCGTGCGCGCGGTAATGATGCCGTCGCGCAACACGGCCGATATTTCGACGACCGACGCGGCCGAGATGGCGCGCCGCGTCGGCGTGCGCTACGACGAGATCCCGATCGCGCCGATGTTCGACGCGTTCGACACCGCGCTGGCCGGCGAATTCGCGGGGCTGCCCGTCGATGCCACGGAGGAGAACATCCAGGCGCGTATCCGCGGCACGCTGCTGATGGCGCTGTCCAACAAGTTCGGCTCGATCGTGCTGACTACGGGCAACAAGAGCGAGATGGCGGTCGGCTACTGCACGTTGTACGGCGACATGGCGGGCGGCTTCGCGGTGATCAAGGACATCGCGAAGACGCTCGTCTATCGTCTGTGCCATTACCGCAACGCAGCGCCCGAATATGCGCAGCACAACGTGATTCCCGAGCGCATCCTCACGCGCGCGCCGTCGGCCGAACTGCGCGAGAACCAGACCGACCAGGACAGCCTGCCTCCGTACGAAGTGCTCGACGCGATCATGCGCATGTACATGGAGGAGGACCGCCCGCTCGCCGAGATCGTCGCGGCCGGCTACGCGCAGGCCGACGTGCAGCGCGTCACGCGTCTGATCAAGATCAACGAATACAAGCGCCGTCAGGCGCCGGTCGGGATTCGCGTCACGCACCGCGCGTTCGGCCGCGATTGGCGCTACCCGATCACGTCGCGTTTCAACGAGCAGCTCGACTGAGCGCGCCCGCCATCTTTTTTTCGCATCGGAACCAGGGATAGGAGAAAGTCATGAAACGCATCACCGCCGTCATCAAACCGTTCAAGCTCGACGAAGTGCGCGAGGCGCTCGCCGCGGCGGGCCTGACGGGCCTGACCGTCACCGAGGTCAAGGGCTTTGGGCGCCAGAAGGGCCATACGGAGCTGTACCGCGGCGCCGAATACGTGGTCGATTTCCTGCCCAAGATCAAGGTCGAGGTCGTCGTGGCCGAGGCGCAGGTCGAACCCGTCATCGACGCGATCGTCGGCGCCGCGCGCACCGGCAAGATCGGCGACGGCAAGATCTTCGTCACCAACGTCGAGCGCGTGATCCGCATCCGCACGGGCGAAGAGAACGAAGACGCGGTCTGAGTCCGTTCCGGAGCGGGGCGCACCGGAACGTCCCGCCTGATGCGGCGCGCCCTGACCACGCAAAAAAAAACGGTGTGCCGCCCGTTTGGGCCGCACACCGTTACGAGCCTCTCGCGGCGTCGTAAAACTGACTCGGGTTACATCAAATCGGGTCGCATGACGCGACCCGGACTCGCTTAGAACGAGTGCTGGATACCTGCGTACGTCGCGAATTGCGACTTGCCGCCCGTGAACGGCATGGCCGTCGGGTCGCCGCTGCCGCCGTCGATCGAGAACTGGCCCGACTTGCTGTTGCGGATGTCGGCGATCTGGATGTCGAGCAGGGTGCGCTTCGACAGGTTGTACGTGCCGCCGACCGTGTAGATCGTCGCGTTGCCGCCACCCTTGTTCGCGTTCACGTGGTACACCGCGGCCGTAACGGCTGCAGCCGGCGTGACTTGATACGTCAGGCCGCCCCATTCCTGCTGGGTCATGGTGATGCCGCGGTCGAGCGCGCCGGTCGCTGCGTCTGCATGCGAAGCCTGGTACACGAGCGAAGCCTTGATCGGGCCGAAGAAGATGTTGGCGCCGGCGAAGTATTCACGCGAATAGTTGAACACGTCGTCGAACTGGCCCGTCGTCGGGTTGCGGATTTCGTCGTAGATGCCGCGCAGTTGGAATGCCGACTGCGTGTAGGTCAGCTGGACCGCAGCCGAACGGCCTTGACCGTTGGTGTTGCCCGGGCCGCCGTTGAAGTGCGTCGAGTTCGTCAGCGCATATTGCGCGTACACGTCGAAGCCGCCGATCGTCGGCGATTGGTACATGATGTTGTTCGACGAACCCGGCCAGTTACGACCGTTCACGAGCGCTGCCGACGAGATGCTCGTCTGACCGAACGGATCGAATCCCCACACGCCGTCGTTCACGAGCGCGAGGTTGCGGCCAAACGTCAGCGTACCGAACTGGGCATCCGACAGACCGACCCACGCACGACGACTGAACAGCGTGCCAGCCGAGCCGCCGTTTTGGCCGGTGAACGTGTTGAAGCCGGTTTCGAGGTTGAAGACTGCCTTCAAGCCGCCGCCGAGGTCTTCCGTGCCTTTCAGGCCCCACATGCTGGTGCCCCAGTCGCCGCTTTCCGCGCGCCAGCGGCTCGTGTAGCCGTTACCGGCAGCGTTCTGCACGCCGCTCATGTATTCGATACCCGTATCCAGACGGCCGTACATCGTCACGCTGCTTTGTGCCTGAGCCGCCACGCCGATCGACAGCAGGGCCATAGCCAGCAATGTTTTCTTCATCTCTCTCTCCTCCATACTCTTTAAAAATGCGCTGGACTCGCGCGAAAACGCCCGACGCTCAGGCGTCAAAGCGGATTGGGTGGCGGGGAGACTGCGCAGGCAAGACGTGCGCTGTGATTGACGCGGCTGCGCCGGAATGCCTCGTGGCACGGGCGCTTAGGCCCGGATCTGGCCCGGCGAAGTCTCCTCGCTCCTGAAGTAAAACTACTTTTCGTGAGCTTTATTTAGCTACTCTGATTACTAATTTAGCAAAAATACATAATTGCTGCGATAGAAATTGTTGTTTAACTAGCAACTATGTCGCCAAATTGCAATAAAACGGCAGCGCGTCAGAACTAAACAAATCGGGGGTTTCCGCGAATTCCTTGTCGCGAAAGGGGTTTTCCGGAGCGGCCTGGTATAGATAAGGATTGCGATGATTGACGGGTGCGCGAAACTGCGCTATTTGCTCGCGGCTAACCGCCGGGAGGGCTGCGGCGCGGCATCGTCTTTCTGGTTGTAATAATGGACGCTGCCGCGCGCGGACTTCGGATTTCCCGCAGACTTACTTGAGGCTGCCGGCCAGGAACTGCTTGAGGCGCTCGCTGCGCGTATGGCTGAACACTTCCGCGGGCGCGCCTTCCTCTTCCACGCGGCCCTGATGCAGGAACATCACGTGGTTCGAGACGTTGCGCGCGAAGCCCATCTCGTGCGTGACCACGATCATCGTGCGGCCTTCCTCGGCCAGCTTCTGCATGACCTTCAGCACTTCGCCGACGAGCTCGGGATCGAGCGCGGAGGTCGGCTCGTCGAACAGCATCACGTCGGGATGCATGGCCAGCGCGCGCGCGATCGCCACGCGCTGCTGCTGGCCGCCCGACAGATGCGACGGGTACTGCTTCTCGACGCGCGGCGCGAGCCCGACCTTCTCCAGGTATTCGCGCGCGCGCTCCTCGGCCTCGCGGCGACCGAGCCCCAGCACGTGCATGGGCGCCTCGACGATGTTCTCGAGCACGTTCATGTGCGCCCACAGATTGAAGTGCTGGAACACCATCGCGAGCTTGGTGCGCACGCGTTGCAGCTGCTTCGTGTCGGCGGCCTTGAGCGCGCCCGTCTTGCGGTCCGACGCGGTGCGCACTTCCTCGCCGTCCACGAAGATGCGGCCCGAATTCAGTTGCTCGAGAAAGTTAATGCAGCGCAGCATCGTGCTCTTGCCCGAACCGGACGAACCGATCACGCTGATCACGTCGCCGGCGTGGGCCTTGAGGGACACGCCCTTGAGGACTTCGTTGTCGCCGTAGCGCTTGTACAGCGTGTCGACGAAGAGTTTTTGCTTCTCGGTGTTCATCTTGAATCCTGGCGGGTTTTACTTGCCCTGCGGGCGCAGATAGGCGAGCCAGCGGCGCTCGGCGAGCCGGAACAGGCCGACCAGCGAGAACGACACCGCCAGATAGAGCAGGGCGGCAATGCCGAAGGCTTGGAACGACATGAACGTCGCCGCATTCACGTCGCGCGCGACCTTGAGGATGTCCGCCACCGTCGCCGTGAAGGCGACCGTGGTGGCGTGCAGCATCAGGATCACTTCGTTGCTGTAGAGCGGCAGCGCGCGGCGCAGCGCCGACGGCAGGATCACGCGGCGGTACAGCGTGAACCACGACATGCCGTACGCGCGCGCGGCCTCGATCTCGCCGTGCGCGGTCGCCTTGATCGCACCCGCGAAAATCTCGGTGGTGTACGCGCAGGTGTTGAGCGTGAACGCGAGCAGCGTGCAGTTCATGCCCTGGCGGAAGAAGTCGTTGAGAAACGGCGTGCCGCGCACCACGTCGAGGCTGTAGAGGCCCGAATAGCACAGCAGCAGCTGCACGTAGAGCGGCGTGCCGCGGAAGATGTAGGTGTAGAGCCACACCGCGCTCGACAGCCACTTGTGGCGCGACACGCGCGCGATCGCGAGCGGAATCGACAGACAAAAGCCGAAGCCGATCGACACCACGAGCAGCCACAGCGTGATGACGAGACCCGTGTAGTGGAAGCCGTCGCTGTAGAGGTAAGCGCGCCAGTATTGCTGAATCAGATCGATCATAGGTCCGCCTTGCGCACGCCCGCGGAATAACGCTTCTCGAGCCAGATCAGGACCAGGTTCGAGACCGACGTGATCAGCAGATAGACGAAGCCCGCCACGAGCGTGAAGAAGAAGAAATGCAGGGTGCTCTTGCCCGCGTCCTGCGAGACCTTGACGACGTCGGCGAGGCCGATGATCGAGACGAGCGCCGTCGATTTGACGAGCACCTGCCAGTTGTTGCCGATGCCGGGCAGCGCGAAGCGCATCATCTGCGGAAACATGATGCGCGAGAACACCTGCCAGCCGCTCATGCCGTACGCGTGGCCCGCTTCGAGCTGGCCGCGCGGCACCGACAGGAACGCGCCGCGGAAGGTCTCGGTGAAGTACGCGCCGTAGATGAAGCCGAGCACCACGACGCCGGCCGTGAACGGATCGATGTCGATCTGGTCCCAGTTCAACGCGTCGGTCAGGTTGTTGAGCCAGATCTGCAGGCTGTAGAACAGCAGCAGCATCAGCACCAGGTCGGGCACGCCGCGGATCAGCGTCGTGTAGACGGTGCCGACGCCCTGCGCGAGGCGGTTCTTCGACAGTTTGGCCGCCGCGCCTAGCAGCCCCAGCGCGAACGAAAGCGCGAGCGAGAGTACCGCAAGCTCGACGGTTTGCCAGGTGCCCGCCAGGATCTGCGGGCCATAGCCTTGTAGAAACATATTGTAGAAGTCCCTGACGGCAGTCGTGAAGGCTCGTGGGCGGTGCTGGGGCGCCGCTCGCGGAGAGGCCGCCCCGCGGGTCCGCGGGCGAATTCTACGCAACCAAAAATCGTTTTGGCTCCGTTTCGGCCGCGGCATGTCGCGCGCCCGACGCATCGTTTACCCGATACGCCGTTCGAAAAGCGCGCCATTCTACCCGAAGCGCGGTCAGGTTTTGGCGGAATCGACTCATCCATGAAAAAACGCCCCCACGCGGCGCCTTCGGCTTGCTGCTCCCCGAAGGGGCCGCTTTTTGCCTCAGGGCGGGCTCGGCGGCAAAAAAAACCCCGCGCCGGGCCAACCCCCGGCGGGGGGCTGCGAATTTTAGGGGGGCGCCCCGGATTTGATGGGAAGCGCGGGCGGCGCGCCGCCGGTTGCGGCGTGATTTACTGGGGCGCGGCGGGTGCGGACGCGGCGGCTGCTGCCGCGTGCTTGGCCTGCCATTGCGCGCGGTGTTGCTCGAACTGCGCGCGGCGCGTTTCCATCTTGGCGAACTGCGCCTTGACCGCCGTGCTGACCGTGGTCTTCTGCGCGTCGCTGAGGCCGCTGTAGAACGCGAGCCAGGCGGCCGCGGTCTGTTCGCGCAGCTGGGCGCTTTGCTGCTCGGTCTGCTGCTGCGCGGCATGCAGCGCGTTGAAGTCGATGATCGGCTGGTCTTGCTGCGCTTTCATTTGCGCGAACATCTGCTCGTGCAGCTTGTGCTGCGCCTCGCGGTTCTGCTTGGTCTGGGCGACGAGGTTCTGGTACTGCTGTTCCTGGGCGGCGCTCAGGTTCAGTTTGTCGTGCACGCGCTTGAGCACTTCGAGCGGGCCGCCGTGGCCGTGATGCTCGCCGCCGCGCGGGCCGTGGTGCCAGCC
>CAUPOD010000169.1:0-6046 GCA_963512745.1 uncultured Burkholderia sp.
GTCGAAGAGCAACATCCTGCTGATCGGGCCCACGGGTTCGGGCAAGACGCTGCTCGCGCAGACGCTGGCGCGCCTGCTCAACGTGCCGTTCGTGATCGCCGACGCGACCACGCTCACGGAAGCCGGCTATGTCGGCGAGGACGTCGAGAACATCATCCAGAAGCTGCTGCAGAACTGCAACTACGAGGTCGAGAAGGCGCAGCGCGGGATCGTGTACATCGACGAGATCGACAAGATCAGCCGCAAGTCGGACAACCCGTCGATCACGCGCGACGTGTCGGGCGAGGGCGTGCAGCAGGCGCTGCTCAAGCTCGTCGAGGGCACGATGGCCTCGGTGCCGCCGCAGGGCGGCCGCAAGCATCCGAACCAGGACTTCGTGCAGGTGGACACGACGAACATCCTGTTCATCTGCGGCGGCGCGTTCGACGGCCTGGAGAAGGTCATCACGGACCGCACCGAGAAGACCGGCATCGGCTTCGGCGCGAGCGTGAAGAGCAAGCAGGAGCGCGACGCGGGCGAGGTGCTGCGCGACACGGAACCGGAAGATCTGATCAAGTTCGGTCTGATTCCCGAGCTGATCGGCCGTCTGCCCGTCGTGGCGACGCTCGGCAAGCTCGACGAAGCGGCCCTGATGCAGATCCTGATCGAGCCGAAGAACGCGCTCGTCAAGCAGTATCAGAAGCTGTTCGCGATGGAACGCGTCGAGCTCGAGATCCGACCCTCGGCACTGCAGGCGATCGCGCGCAAGGCGATCGCACGCAAGACCGGCGCGCGCGGGCTGCGTTCGATCATCGAGCAGGCTTTGCTCGAAGTCATGTACGAACTGCCGACCATGAAAGGCGTTAGCAAGGTGATCGTCGACGAGAACGTGATCGAAGGCGACGGCAAGCCGTTGCTGATCTACGAAGACGCACCGAAGGTGTCGGGCTCCAATTGAGCGGCTCTTTAGGGAAAAACCGTAGTTAGAACCTGAGCGAAAAAGCCGTTCATGATCACGTGGACGGCTTTTTTCGTTTATCTTGTGGATAACGCTGACTCGCGCACGGTGACGACTTTCAAACGCTAAACGAAATTTCCCGCACGCAATGAGGTCGCCTGTGGTCTTGCAATCGCCGCCGCCGCCCTCACGTTACTGAAATATTGATTCCACACATGGGGAAATGAAATGTCAGGCACCCAACTGCTTCCGCCGGAACGCATCACGCTGCCGCTTCTGCCGCTGCGCGATGTAGTCGTGTTCCCGCACATGGTGATTCCGCTTTTCGTGGGGCGCCCGAAATCGATCAAGGCCCTCGAGACGGCGATGGAGGGCGGCAAGCACATCATGCTGGTCGCCCAGAAAACCGCCGCCAAGGACGAGCCGACCGAGAAGGACATGTACGACGTCGGTTGCGTCGCCAACATCCTGCAGATGCTCAAGCTGCCCGACGGTACCGTGAAGGTGCTCGTCGAGGGTCTGCAGCGCGCGCGCGCGCTGTCGATCGAGGAGCAGGAGACACAGTTCTCGTGCGAGGCGCTGCCGCTCGAACCCGATCATGCCGATAGCGCCGAGACCGAGGCCCTGCGCCGCGCGATCGTGTCGCAATTCGACCAGTACGTCAAACTCAACAAGAAGATCACGCCCGAGATCCTGACCTCGCTGTCGGGTATCGACGAAGCCGGCCGCCTGGCCGACACGATCGCCGCGCATCTGCCGCTCAAGCTCGACCAGAAGCAGCATATTCTCGAAATGCTGCCCGTGATCGAACGCCTCGAGCATCTGCTGGCGCAGCTCGAAGCCGAGATCGACATCCTGCAGGTGGAAAAGCGCATCCGCGGGCGCGTCAAGCGCCAGATGGAGAAGAGCCAGCGCGAGTACTACCTGAACGAACAGGTCAAGGCGATCCAGAAGGAACTGGGCGAAGGCGAGGAAGGTGCCGATCTCGAGGAACTCGAGAAGCGCATCAACGCCGCGCGCATGCCGAAGGAAGCCAAGAAGAAGGCCGACGCGGAGCTCAAGAAGCTCAAGCTGATGTCGCCGATGTCGGCCGAGGCCACCGTCGTGCGCAACTACATCGACACGCTGATCGGCCTGCCGTGGCGCAAGAAGAGCAAGGTCAACAACGACCTGGCCAACGCCGAGCGCGTGCTCGACGAAGAGCACTTCGGGCTCGAGAAGGTCAAGGAACGCATTCTCGAGTATCTCGCGGTCCAGCAGCGCGTGGACAAGGTCAAGGCGCCGATCTTGTGCCTGGTCGGGCCGCCCGGCGTGGGCAAGACCTCGCTCGGTCAATCGATCGCGCGCGCGACGAACCGCAAGTTCGTGCGCATGGCGCTCGGCGGCGTGCATGACGAAGCCGAGATCCGCGGCCACCGCCGCACCTACATCGGTTCGATGCCGGGCAAGATCCTGCAGAACCTGGCCAAGGTCGGCGTGCGCAATCCGCTCTTCCTGCTCGACGAAGTCGACAAGATGAGCATGGATTTCCGCGGCGATCCTTCGTCGGCGCTGCTCGAGGTGCTCGATCCGGAGCAGAACCATACGTTCGCCGATCACTACGTCGAGGTCGATTTCGACCTGTCCGACGTGATGTTCGTCGCGACCTCGAACTCGCTGAACATCCCGCCGCCGCTGCTCGACCGGATGGAAGTGATCCGCTTGTCCGGTTACACGGAAGACGAGAAGGTCAGCATCGCCCAGCGTTATCTGCTGCCGAAGCAGAAGAAGAACAACGGTCTCAAGGAAGGCGAGATCGACGTGGCCGAGTCGGCGATCCGCGACATCATCCGCTACTACACGCGCGAAGCCGGTGTGCGTTCGCTCGAGCGCGAGATCTCGAAGATCTGCCGCAAGGTCGTCAAGATGCTGCTGCTGAAGAAGGCGGACGGCGCGGTCAAGGTCAACGGCGAGAACCTCGATACGTTCCTCGGCGTGCGCAAGTACGACTTCGGTCTCGCGGCCAAGCAGAATCAGGTCGGCCAGGTCACGGGTCTTGCGTGGACCGAGGTGGGCGGCGATCTGCTGACCATCGAGGCGGCCGTGATGCCCGGCAAGGGCAACGTGATCCGCACGGGTTCGCTCGGCGACGTGATGAAGGAATCGGTCGAAGCCGCGCGCTCGGTGGTGCGTTCGCGTTCGCGCCGTCTGGGTGTCAAGGACGAGGCGTTCGAGAAGCGCGACATCCACATTCACGTGCCCGAAGGCGCGACGCCGAAGGACGGTCCGTCCGCCGGTATCGCGATGACGACGGCGCTGGTGTCGGTGTTGACCGGGATCCCCGTGCGCGCCGACGTGGCGATGACGGGCGAGATCACGCTGCGCGGCGAAGTGCTGCCGATCGGCGGGCTCAAGGAGAAGCTGCTGGCTGCGCATCGCGGCGGCATCAAGCTCGTGCTGATTCCGGAAGAGAACGTCAAGGATCTGACCGAGATCCCCGACAACGTGAAGAACGCGGTCGAGATCGTGCCGGTGCGTTGGATCGACAAGGTGCTCGAGCTCGCGCTCGAACGCACGCCGGAAGCGCTGCCCGACGAGGAAGCCAAGCCCGTAGCACCGGTGGCAGCCGCCCCGGTGGCCGAGCAGGGCCCCGACGCCACGCCGGACTTCGTCACGCACTGATTGATGCGCGTCGATGAATAAGGCGGAGCTGATCGAGCGCGTGGCACGCGAGGCCGACTTGTCGAAGTTGTCGGCCGCGCGTGCGCTCGAAGCGGTTTTGAGCGGCGTAGCCGAGACGCTCGCGGCCGGCGGCACGGTGGCGCTGGCCGGCTTCGGCAGTTTCGAAGTCGGCGAGCGCGCCGCGCGGCGCGGCCGCAATCCGCGTACGGGCGAGGCATTGACGATCGAAGCGAGCAGGGTCGTCAAATTCCGCGCTGGCAAAAATCTCAAAGAGGCGTTAGAATAGCCGACTCGCTGCTTGGTGGTTCCGACTGCCTCGCAGCGTAGTGCGGTGTTCAGTTTGCGGAACGGGTGCTTAGCTCAGTTGGTAGAGCGGCGCCCTTACAAGGCGTAGGTCGGGAGTTCGAGCCTCTCAGCACCCACCATCCAATTTCGGATTCCTGTTCCGCGTAGTGCCCGGCTGAAAATTCGCGTAGTGCCCCGAAACCCGCAATGGCTATTGGCTTTGCGGGTTTTTTGTTTTGGGCGAGCGGGCGCCGCGCTCGGCGTGTACGCGGTCACGCGCCGTCCGATGCTGTGGTCGTTCGCCATCTGGGGTTTCGCGCGCGTGCTGGTCTATCCGATCGCCAAGAGCTTTGTCGTCGCTGCGGCGATCGTGTGCTATCGCTGGCCGGCGCGGCCTTCCAGGACCGGGAGAAGGAACGGCTGCAGCCCGTGACGTGCGCCGGCGCCTAGCGGAAATACGCCTTGGTGTTCTCGTGGACGCCGGGACTCGCGAGCGCCTCGGCGGGCGACATCCACGCGTAATCGCTATGCTGCTCGAAGCGGCCGGCCGGGATCGGCGCATCGAGTTTGAGCGTATAGGCGAGCACGACGTAGTGCGTGGTGATGTGTTCGGCGCCGGCGAAGTTGTCGTCGTATCGGTGCTCGAATACGCCTTTGAAGCCCACGACGCCAGGGTCGACGCCTGGCCCGAGTTCGTCGCGCACGATGCGCTTGAACGCGTCGGCGAGCGTCTCGTCCTTGCGAATCCGGCCGCCCGGGACGAACCACATCCCTTGCGCGGGCCGGTTGACGCGGCGCCCGAGCAATACGTCGCCGGCCTGGTCGAGCACGATCAGGTCGATCGAAACGAGCGGCGTCAGGCGCACGATCTCGAGAAATTCATGTTGCGCGAGCATGACGATGACAAGAACGAAAAATAGCGCGCTGCAGCGGGCTCAAGCCGCTGTGGACCGGGGAGACCCACGCGGTAATTCGAGTGTAGCGTATTGCACCGCCGCAGATTCCCGCCATTTGCGCCTAAATCTCGGCACATCTGGACAAATGGGCGCCGATTCGGGCCGATTCGGCGCGCGTACGCGGCAACCGACGGCAGCCGGACGCGCCGGATGCGGAATAGGGCGCGATTGCGCGCGGAGCACGCCATACCTAATAATCGAACGCTGGATTTATTTTAGATTAATCCGCGTATATCGCGGATTTTTATTTGGCGCGCATACGTTTGCTTGCCGAAATGGTCGAATAAACGACGAGTGGCCCTTATTTTATATTTATGGAAGCGCGCAGCGCAAACGTTTTTACGATGCGTGCGGACGTGTGAAAATGTGCCTTTGTATATATTCATGCTGGGGTTGGTTATATTTTTTTAATTTAATGGGGGGTAATTGGCAAATGTTTGATCTGGCGCAGGGGTCGTTAAAAATTGTCTTGATATCTCTCGTGTAGCCCGTCTGGCGCCTTGCCCATGGGCTTCCCAGCCGTCTGGCACTTAATTGGAAAGCGCCGGCGTTTAATGAGGCGGTCACGACGGCTGACCGATCGATTTAATTCCTAGAATATGGCGAGGATCGACGCCCCAAATTACCGGGATGCGATGATCCGCCAATCTCCCGCGCATTTCCGTCATTGCCATTGCGTTGGTTTATGGCTTGGATATGATGCACTGCAAGATCGGAGAACAGTAATAAGTAGACCAATTGGACTAGCGCGCGAAATGACCTGAATAAAAAGGGGTACGTTATGGAACACGTTGGCTTCGAGGTCGGAGGAATTGCTTGGCTTCATGCGGGGCGGCCGGGGATGGGTGCGGAGGCGGGCATGGCGACGCGCCGGATCGCGATTGTGTTGTACGACCGGTTTCGTCTGCTCGGCGCGGGAATCGTGGCGGAGATGTTCCATACCGCCAACGAACTGGCCGCGGCGCGGGCGGACAGCGGGCGGCCGTACGAGGTGCGCTTCGTCTCGGCGAGCGGCGGCAGCGTGACGAGCTCTTCGTCGGCGCGCATGTGGACGGACGGCATCGACGACGACGAGGGCGGTTGTATCGATCTGTTGTTCGTGGCGGGCGGCCGCGGCGCGCATGCGGCGGCGCGGGACGAGCATCTGCTCTATTGGCTGCGTGCTGTCCGTCCGCGAACGCGTGCGATCGATCCGATCGCCTATGTG
>CAUPOD010000170.1:0-6034 GCA_963512745.1 uncultured Burkholderia sp.
TTCTTTTTACTCGGGTTAATACTGGGGGGGGGCTGCCTAAGCAGCCGCGCGAACGGCTTAGTGCTTGTAGATGCTCAGTTCGCCCTTCTTGGCCAATTGGCTGACCTTGTCGGCGATCTTCACGTGCGGCGTCGCCTTGCACGCTTCGGCCACTTCGGCCGCGACCGGGTGCGCCGTATCGACGGTCAACTGCTCGGTTTCGCGCACGCCGAGCTTGTCGACGCCCGTCGCCCAATAGACGATGGCGGGCTTGTAGACGTCTTCCAGCGCGACGAATTCGGCACACGTCATCTTGCCGGGAGAAACGGCTTTGGCTGGCGATTGAGCGAATGCTGCGCCACTCAGTCCGCACATGGCGACGACCACTGCGCCGCGGATCAGGTTCGTTTTCATTCAAGTCCTCGAATCAATTTACGTGTGAATTGCGACAAGTCGGACGTTTTCGGAGAACGCCGACCGCCGTCGATTCTAGAGCGACTCTGCGCATCGGACAATGATTCGACACGTTATTAAAAAATTCATTTTAATCATATGGTTGCGTGATTGTTTTCGGCGCGCGTATTTTCATTTCAGGATTTATTTTGAGATATAAATTCAATGGACACGCCATAAGCGCGTCATGAAAATTGCGATATAAATTGAGATAGTTTGTCCTGTTATGATTTTGGCCGCGCATCGACGACAGTGCGAAGTCGCGTGTAATCACGATTATCTCAATCTCTTTATCCGATATACGAGGCAGCTATGACTACCAACGTCATTTTGGCAACGTGGCACGACGCGAGCAAAGCTTACGAAGTGCTGGCCGAACTCAAGAACCAGCCGGAACTGCAGATCGTGCAGGCAGCGGTGCTCGTGCGCAAGGAAGACGGTTCCTTCGCGGTGCCCGCAGGCGGCAACAGCAACACTGCGTGGGGCGCGCTGAACGGCGGCGCGATCGGCGCGCTGGTCGGCATTCTCGGCGGTCCGCTGGGCGTCCTGCTCGGCTATGCGGGCGGTGCGATCTTCGGTTCGATCGTCGATGCCAAGCACGCCGTGAACGACGCGTCGGTGCTGGCCCAGATGAGCACGTTCGTCGTGCCGGGCCGTACGGCGCTGGTCGCGGAAGTGAACGAATCGTCGACGGCTTTCGTCGACGATTTGCTGACGCGCTCGGATGCCCACTTCACGCGCGTGCCGCTCGACGAAGTCAAGGCAGAAATCGCGTTCGCCGAAGCCGCCGCCAACGCTGCCGCGGTCGAAGCGAGCAAGGTGCTGGTCGAGCAGAAGAAGGCGCAGACCGTGGCTTCGCTCGAAGCCAAATGGGACGAACTGAAGGCGAAGTTCAAGTCGATCTTCAACTGATCGGTCAGTCCGCCTCCGCAAAAAAAACGGGCCGCGTCAGCGGCCCGTTTCGTTTCACCTGTCAACCTCGAATGCTACGACGCCTTCAAGCCGCCTGCTTTTCCTTGAGCGAGTTCATGTCGATCACGAAGCGGTATTTGACGTCGCTCTTGAGCATCCGCTCGTAAGCCGCGTTGATCTGCTGCATCGGGATCATCTCGATGTCCGCGGCGATGCCGTGCTGCGCGCAGAAGTCGAGCATCTCCTGCGTCTCGGCGATGCCGCCGATCAGCGATCCGGCCAGGCGGCGGCGCTTGAAGATCAGGTTGAACACCTGCGGCGACGGGTGATCGTGCTCGGGCGCGCCGACCAGCGTCAGCGTGCCGTCGCGCCTGAGCAGGTTCAGGAACGCGTTGAGGTCGTGCGGCGCGGCGACCGTGTCGAGAATCAGGTCGAAACTGTTGAGGTGCGCCTTCATCTGCTCGGGATCGGTCGAGATCACGACTTCGTCCGCGCCGAGCCGCTTGCCGTCTTCGATCTTCGACGGCGAGGTGGTGAACAGCACCACGTGCGCGCCCATCGCGTGCGCGATCTTGACCCCCATGTGGCCGAGCCCGCCCAGGCCGACGATGCCGACCTTCTTGCCGGGGCCCGCGCCCCATTGGCGCAGCGGCGAGTAGGTCGTGATGCCCGCGCACAGCAGCGGCGCGACCGCGGCCGCGTCGAGATTCTCGGGCACGCGCAGCACGAACGCCTCGTCGACCACGATCTCGGTCGAGTAGCCGCCGAGCGTGTTCTCGCCGCTCACGCGGTCCGTGCCGTTGTAGGTGCCGACGAAACCGTTCTCGCAGTATTGCTCGAGGCCTTCCTCGCAATTCGCGCAGGTGCGGCACGAATCGACCAGGCAGCCGACGCCGACGAGGTCGCCGACCTTGTAATGCGTGACCTCGGGACCGACCGCCGTGACGCGGCCGACGATCTCGTGGCCGGGCACCACCGGATAGACCGAGTTGTGCCACTCGTTGCGCGCCTGATGCAGATCGGAGTGGCAGACGCCACAAAAGAGAATGTCGATCCGCACGTCGTGTTCGCGCAAATCGCGTCGTTCGAATGTATAGGGGGCGAGCGGCGTGCCGGAATCGGCCGCCGCGTAGGCATAAGTCGTGCTCATCTTGGCTCCTGACTTGGATACGACCTGCCGCCGCGCGGGTGTGCGGCGGAATGTCGCGGAGGATCTTATGCCGATCCTCTCATCCTTGCTGGAGGTGCGTCAGGAGCCTTCCATCTGGCTTTCGCCGGGCTTCACTTGCGATGAGCGCGTGACTTTGAACAGCAGCAGCAGGCCCGGAATGCCGAGCGCCGCGCAGAGCAGGAAGTAATCGACCCAGCCGATGCGCGCGACGACGAAGCCGCTCGCCGCGGCCGCGAACGTGCGCGGCACCGCGGCCAGGCTCGTGAACAGCGCGAACTGGGTGGCCGTGTAGCGCGGGTCGGTGGTGCTCGCGATATAGGCCGTGAACGCCGCGAGCGAGAGGCCCGTCGCGAACGTCTCGAAGCCGTATACCGCGCCCATCAGCGGTAGCGACGGGCCCGCCTTGGCGAGCCACACGAAGCCGAGCGTCGAGACGATCTGCAACACGCCGAAGATCCACAGCCCGCGCGCGATGCCGATACGCACGAGCGCCACGCCGCCGATCAGGCCGCCCGCGAGGCTGGCCCAGAACGCGACGGCCTTGGCCAGCACGCCGATCTGCGTCTTCGTGAAGCCGAGGTCGAGGAAGAACGACGTCGATAGCGCCGTGGCCATCGTGTCGCCGATCTTGTAGAAGAAGATGAAGCCGAGCACGAGCAGCACGCCGTGCCAGCCGTCGCGCTTGAGGAATTCCTTGAACGGCAGCACCACGGCCTCGCCGAGGCTCTTGGGGGGCGTGCCGTGCAGCGCGGGTTCGCGTACGAGCAGCGTCATGATCATGCCGGGCACCATGAACGCGGCCGTGAACATGAACACGAGATTCCAGGGCAGATGGTCGGACAGGATCAGCGCGAGCGAGCCGGGCACGAGGCCCGCGATCTTGTAGGCGTTTACGGCCACCGCGTTGCCGAGGCCCTGCTCGGTGTCGGGCAGCAGTTCGCGCCGGTACGCGTCGATCACGATGTCGGAGCTCGCGCCGAAGAACGCGACGAGCGTGGTCAGCGCCGCGACGGTCCAGATCGAATCGCGCGGCGAGACGAAGCCGAGCGCGCCGATCGCGACGGCCACGAGCACCTGCGTGAGCAGCATCCAGCCGCGGCGCCGCCCCGGGCGCCAGATGCCCAGATGCGGCACGTAGCGGTCCATCAGCGGTGCCCAGACGAACTTCCACGTGTACGGGAACTGGATCAGCGCGAACAGCCCGATTTCCTTGAGGTTCACGCCCTCCGAGCGCAGCCATGCCTGCACCAGATAGACCAGCGTGAAGAGCGGCAAGCCCGACGTGAAGCCGAGGAACACGCAGATCAGCATGCGCGCGTTCAGATAGGCGCGCCAGCCCGGGTGCTCGACGTGCGCGGTGAGGGCGGACTCGTGCGAGGCCGAAGTTTCTTGGGGCGTTTCGTGCGACGGGCTCGTCATGAGAACTTAGGTTCGGCGCTTGACTCGATAGACCGCAAGACTACCACGCCAGTTCGCGCCCCAGCGGATGGCGCGGCCTTCGTGCAGCACCACGCGGTCGAGGATTTCGATGCCGACCTCGGGCGCGAGCGCCTCGAAATCCTCGATCGTGAGCACGCGCACGTTCGGCGTGTCGTGCCACTGGTACGGCAGCGATTCCGACACGGGCATGCGCCCCTGCAGCACCGAGAGCCGGTGCGCCCAGTAGCCGAAATTCGGGAACGAGACGATGCATTCGCGCCCCACGCGTACCGTTTCGCGCAGGATCTGCGCGGTTTCGTGGATGGTCTGCAGTGTCTGCGACAAGATCGCGAAATCGAAGCTCTGGTCTTCGAACAGGCGCAGGCCGTCCTCTAGGTTCTGCTGGATCACGTTGACGCCGAGGCGCGTGGCAGCCAGCACGCCCGCGTCGTTGATCTCGATGCCGTAGCCCGTCACGTCCAGCTCCTCGCCGAGCAGCGCGAGCAGCGAGCCGTCGCCGCAGCCGAGATCGAGCACCGACGCGCGCGGTTCGACCCAGCGCGCGATGGCGCGGAAATCCGCGCGCGAGGTCAGCGAATTGAGTGCTTGCTGGTTCATGCGCCGACCTCCTGGGCGATGCGTTCGTAATAGGCGCGCATCAGATCGTGATAGCGCGCGTCGTCGAGCAGGAATGCGTCGTGGCCGTGCGGCGCGTCGATCTCGGCGTAGGTGACCTGGCGCCGGTTGTCGAGCAGCGCTTTGACGATCTCGCGCGAGCGCGCCGGCGCGAAGCGCCAGTCGGTGCCGAAGCTGACCACGAGGAACTTCGCGCTGCTGTGCGCGAGCGCGGCGGTCAGGTCGCCGCCGTAAGCCTTGGCCGGATCGAAGTAGTCGAGCGCGCGCGTGATCAGCAGGTAGGTGTTCGCGTCGAAGTAGTCGGCGAATTTGTCGCCTTGGTAGCGCAGGTACGATTCGACCTCGAACTCGACGTCGAAGTTGAAGTTGTAGGCGTCGATCGCACCCTCGGCGCGGCGCAGCGCGCGGCCGAATTTCTCGGCCATGTCGTCGTCGGACAGATACGTGATGTGGCCGATCATGCGCGCCACGCGCAGGCCGCGGCGCGGTTTGACGTCGTGCGCGTAGTAGTCGCCGCCGTGGAAGTCGGGATCGGACAGGATCGCCGAGCGCGCCACTTCGTTGAACGCGATGTTTTGCGCGGAGAGCTTCGGTGTCGACGCGATATCGATGCAGTGCGCGACGCGTTCCGGATACATGAGGCTCCACGCCAGCGCCTGCATGCCGCCGAGGCTGCCGCCCATCACGGCGGCGAAGCGTTCGATGCCGAGCGCGTCGGCCACGCGCGCCTGCGCGTGCACCCAGTCTTCGACGGTGACGACGGGGAAGCGCGCGCCGTACGGCGTGCCGGTGGCGGGGTCGGCGCTCATCGGGCCCGTGGAGCCGAAGCACGAGCCCAAGTTGTTGATGCCGATCACGAAGAAGCGGTTGGTGTCGAGCGGCTTGCCCGGGCCGACCATGTTGTCCCACCAGCCGACGTTGCGCGGATCGTCGGCGTAGACGCCGGCGACGTGGTGCGATGCGTTGAGCGCATGGCACACGAGCACGGCGTTCGAGCGTGCGGCGTTCAGTGTGCCGTAGGTCTCGACCATCAACTGGTAGTTGCCGATCGCGCTGCCGTTTTGCAGGCGCAGCGGTTCGGCGAAGTGCATGATTTGTGGGGCGACGACGCCTATCGATTCCATTCGTTCCGCCTTGTTCTTTGACTGGGCGGCTAAATGGGGCCGGGCGATACCGTGGAGGGCGAGCCGACGACCTCTTTAGCCGAATTTATAGTGAACCTGCTGGGCGGCTGACGCCGGGTCCAGCGGGTTCGCGCGCCCGCAAGCAAGTCAGCAAATCGGCGCGAGGTTTTTTGCCGCCTGGTTGGGGCGGCGGGTTGGGGGGAAGTATAGCGGAAATGGGATGGCGCGCTGGTGCGCGCTTGGGGTTTGGTTTTTGTTTTGATGAGGTGGGGGCAAGTTCATGCGTGGGATTCGGCAAGTTCACGCTTGGGAGGATGGGGTGGGGGGGGGGGGGGGGGGG
>CAUPOD010000171.1:0-6024 GCA_963512745.1 uncultured Burkholderia sp.
GCGCCGGTGCTTCGTAGGTGTTGCTGTCTCTCGGCTCTTTGTTCGGGGGTCAGGGGCTGATCCATGTATGTGTGCGGGGCGGGGGCGGCCCCACCCCGGGCGAGATGGGCTGGATGCTCATGCCGATGGGGCTCGGCATGCTCGTCACGTATCTGTCGATGGGCGCGCTCACGGAGCGGTTCGGCGTGCGCCGGCTCGCCACGGGCGGCACGGTGCTCGCGTTGCTCGGGACGCTGCCGTTCGTCTGGCTCGCGCGGCACGGCCTGCATCCGGCCGTACTTGCCGCCGCGCTCTTCGCGCGCGGCGCGGGGCTGAGCGCGGTCGGCGCGCCTTCGCTGTCGGCCGCTTATGCCGCGGTAGAGCGACAGCACCTGCCGATGGCGACAACCACGATGAACATCGTGCAACGCCTCGGCGGTCCGACTTGGACGACGCTGTGCACGTTGCTGCTCGCATGGCAATTGAAGCAGCAAGCGCACGTCGGGCAGTGGATGGCCGGGCCGTATGCCGACGCGTTCGTCGTGTTGTGCGCGCTACAGGTGCTCACATGCATGGCAACCCTGCGGCTGCCGCTCGGCGTCAAGCCGCGTGAGGGGCAGGGCTGATCGGTCGCGTCGCGAACCAGCGCCGGATGGGGCGCTAGTTCGGGGCTCGCGCGCGCAATGCAGGCGAACTAGAGAATGCGGCCCAGCGCGTTGGCGAACCTATCGACCGTGCCTTCGATGTCGTGCAGTTTATCCAGGCCGAACAAGCCGATGCGGAAGGTTTTGAAATCGTCCGGCTCGTCGCATTGCAGCGGCACGCCCGCTGCGATTTGCAAACCGGTGTCGGAGAACTTCTTGCCCGAGCGGATGCCGTCGTCGTCCGTATAGCTGACCACGACGCCCGGCGCTTGAAAACCTTCGGCCGCCACGCTTTTGACGCCTTTGTTCGTCAACAGCGAACGAACGCGCGCGCCGAGTTCGAGCTGCTCCGCCTTCACCTTGTCCCAGCCGTACGCCTCGGTTTCTTTCATCACATCGCGCAGCGTGACGAGACTATCCGTGGGCATCGTGGCGTGATACGCAAAGCCGCCGTTTTCGTAGGCCTCCATGATCTGCAGCCATTTGCGCAGATCCAGCGCGAAACTGGTGCTCGTGGTCGCGTCGATTCGTTCGCGCGCGAGCGGGCTGAGCATGACGAGCGCGCAACACGGCGACGCGCTCCAGCCTTTTTGCGGCGCGCTGATCAGGATATCCACGCCCGTCGCCTGCATATCGACCCAGACCGTCCCGGACGCGATGCAGTCCAGCACGAACATCCCGCCGACCGAGTGCACGGCATCGGCCACGGCGCGCAGATAGTCGTCGGGCAGCATCATCCCGGACGCGGTTTCGACGTGCGGCGCAAAGACGAGGTCCGGCTTGTGCTCCTTGATCGCGGCGACCACCTCTTCGATCGGCGCGGGGGTATAGGCGGCTTGTCTTCCGGATTCGACCGGACGCGCTTTCAGCACGATCGATTCGGACGGAATGCCGCCCATGTCGAAAATCTGCGTCCAGCGGAAACTGAACCAGCCATTGCGGAGGACCAGACACTTCTTGTTCGTCGCGAACTGCCGCGCCACGGATTCCATGCCGAACGTCCCGCTGCCCGGAACGACGATGGCCGCCTTCGCGTTGTAGACTTTTTTCAGGGCGCTGGAGATGTCGCGCATGACGCCCTGAAAACGTTCGGACATGTGGTTGAGCGACCGGTCGGTGTAGACCACCGAATACTCGAGGAGTCCGTCGTTGTCGACGTCGGGGAGTAAACCTGGCACGTGCGCCTCCGGTTAGAGGTGAATAGTCGAATGGGATTGGGCGGTGTTCGTTGGGTGATGCGTTGCAGCAAGGGAAATGGGGCTTTCCGTTTTAGCGAAGGAAGATTCTAACGACACGCGACGGATGGTTGGGGCTTATTTTTCTTTGGGGTATGTCCGAGGTTGCGGGGTGGCGGGCTGGTTATTCATACGGCCAAGCGCGGTCGTTCAGTGCTGCGGCACGACGGAACGGCGTTACATATCGTTGGGACCCGCGGTCGGCGGAGCATCTGGATCGCCGAGCCGCCGCTCGTAATGCACCTGGTCGGACCAAACGCCATGCAAATACATGCTGCGATTTGCTCGGCCGAATACGGAAAACCCGTTCCGCTCCAACACGCGCATCGATGCGGCATTCTCTAGCCGAACGATTGCCTCTATGCGCGATAGCCGGATATCTCTTTCCGCAACCTCCATCGCAAGCGTTACCGCTTGTGATGCGTATGCTTATCAAGTGGGTCGCTTGTGATGTGCCGGTCGGTCTTCGGGCCGAGTTTTCGGAGGCCCAGCGTGCGTGGAAAGCAATTGCTGAAACGAAAGGATTTATTTGCCAGTTTGGTGGGTTCAGCTCGAATAGGGCGCATATCCTGAGTCTTTGGGAAAATCGACAGGCCTACGCGTCCTTCATGAGCGCCTCGCATGACGACATAGCAAGCAAGAATCAACAGGATCGCTTCTATAAGTCGATTCGCGTCGATTTGTTTTCTGAAGTTCTGCGTATGCCAGGTGCGGACGCGAGTTTGATTGCCGACGCACTTTCCCACGCGACGCATTTGCGTATGGCAGATTGCGTGGTTCCAGAATCTAAGCAGCCTCATTTTGTCGAGGTGCAGAAGGATGTGTGGTCCCCGGGTATGGCCGAGAGCGGCATGCAGGCCGGGTCGTTCGCGCAGCACATGATCGATTCCAACCGATTTCTCGTTGCATCGCTCTGGGATAGCGAGGAAGCTCATCGCGCATACATGCAACACACGTTTCCAGGGCTATACAAACAGGCTAGCCCGCAAGATGATGTGACGGGTATCGCGGGGGAGTTTCTTGAGCTTGAACACGGTTGGACGCTAGCGACCAGCGTCGAAACATATCGAAAGCGCATTGAACAAAAGCAATATCGAAAGCGCTGGCCAAACGTAACGATCGTGCCTGCCTGACAGCCGCCCGGAACCGCCGGCCACGACCCCCTAAAAAGAAAGGCCCGCACACAGCGAGCCTTTCCCGTTGCTACCCTCGGAATCTTCCTTTAGAACCCGCCGAACCCGCCACCTCCCGCGCCCGGCGCTCCGGCAGGCGCTCCCGCCGGCTCATCCTTCGGCGCGTCGTAAACGGTCGCATCCGTCGTCAACAGCAAGCTCGCAACCGAAGCCGCATTCTGCAGCGCCGTACGCGTCACCTTGGTCGGATCGAGCACCCCCGATTCGACGAGATCGCCATACTCGCCGGTAGCCGCGTTGTAACCGAAATTCCCCGAACCGTCCGCAACCTTGGCCGCCACTACGCTAGGCTCGCCGCCCGCATTGGCCACGATCTGCCGCAGCGGCTCCTCCAACGCGCGGCGCACGATGCTGATGCCCGCGTCCTGATCGCGATTCGCGCCCTTGAGGTCCTTGATCGCCTGCCTGGCGCGGATCAGCGCCACGCCGCCACCGGGCACGATGCCTTCCTCGACGGCCGCGCGCGTCGCATGCAGCGCGTCGTCCACGCGGTCCTTCTTTTCCTTGACCTCGATCTCGGTCGCGCCGCCGACCTTGATCACGGCCACGCCGCCCGCGAGCTTGGCCACGCGCTCTTGCAGCTTTTCCTTGTCGTAGTCGGAGGTCGCGCTTTCGATCTGCGCGCGGATCTGCTTGACGCGCGCCTCGATGCTCTTGGCGTCGCCCGCGCCGTCGATGACCGTCGTGTTTTCCTTGCCGATCTCGACGCGCTTCGCGTGCCCGAGTTCGGCCAGCGTGGCCTTTTCGAGCGAGAGGCCGGTTTCCTCGGCGATGACCTGGCCGCCCGTGAGGATCGCGATGTCCTCGAGCAGCGCCTTGCGGCGGTCGCCGAAGCCAGGCGCCTTGACGGCCACGGTCTTCAGGATGCCGCGGATGTTGTTGACGACGAGCGTGGCGAGCGCCTCGCCCTCGACGTCCTCGGCGATGATCAAGAGCGGCCGGCCCGCCTTCGCAACTTGTTCGAGCACGGGCAGAAGATCGCGAATGTTCGAGATCTTCTTGTCGTAGAGCAGGATGAACGGATCGTCGAGCACGGCGACCTGCTTGTCCGGATCGTTGATGAAGTACGGCGACAGGTAGCCGCGGTCGAATTGCAAACCCTCGACGACGTCGAGTTCGTCGTCGAGCGACTTGCCGTCCTCGACCGTGATCACGCCTTCTTTGCCGACGCGGTCGATGGCCTCGGCGATGCGCTGGCCGATCGACTCCTCGCCGTTGGCCGAGATCGTCGCGACCTGCGCGATTTCGCGGCTCGTGGCGGTCGGGCGGCTGATCTTCTTCAGTTCCTCGACGGCGGCCACGACGGCCTTGTCGATGCCGCGCTTGAGGTCGAGCGGGTTGAGGCCCGCGGCCACGTACTTCTGGCCTTCGCGCACGATGGCCTGCGCGAGCACGGTGGCGGTGGTGGTGCCGTCGCCGGCGATGTCGCCGGTGCGCGACGCGACCTCCTTGACCAGCTGCGCGCCGATGTTCTGCTGCGGATCGGGCAGATGGATTTCCTTGGCGACCGAGACGCCGTCCTTGGTCACGACGGGCGCGCCGAAGCTGCGCTCGAGCACCACGTTGCGCCCCTTGGGCCCGAGCGTGGTCTTGACCGCGTCGGCGAGAATGTTCACGCCTTCGACAAGCTTGGCACGGGCTTGATCGTTGAATGCGACTTCCTTGGCTGCCATGTTTTCCAGCTCCTATGTTCGATTCAAACTTCGAGGACCGCGAGGATGTCTTCCTCGCGCAGCACGAGCAGTTCGCGGCCATCGATCTTGATGGTTTGGCCCGCGTACTTGCCGAACAGCACGCGGTCGCCCGGCTTGACGTCGAGCGCGACGCGCTTGCCGTCCGGCGCGTAGCGCCCGGGGCCGGCTGCGACGATTTCCCCTTGATCGGGTTTCTCGGCCGCGCTGTCGGGGATCACGATGCCCGAGGCGGTTTGCGTCGCCTGATCGAGCCGTTTGACGATCACGCGATCCTGTAGAGGACGTAGGCTCATCTCTGCTATCCCTATGTTGATCATGACGAGGTTGGCGGCGTGGCGCGGTTCGCGCGCGGCGGGGGGCGTTGCGTGTCCCCGGGTGGGCGAAGGCCAGCCGTGAGCTAGTCTAAGAGCGCCGTCCGCGCGAATCCAATAAGCGATTCATCGATCCTTATCGCGGTTCGGTATTTGGGCACGGGCGGCGCTTGGAACGGGTGCGACCGAATGGCACGCGGAAGGGGCGGGGTGCTCATCTCAAATTTGTGTCTTTCGAGATATGGCGATGCGAAGGAGAGCCGCATTCTTGCCGCGCGGAAATGCATATCTCAAAACATTGGTTTGGGACACGCGGCGCGCTGTCTAAGATGCATCGCTTATCGACCGCTACTTGCTGCACGATTCACAAGATCGTGCAGCGCTCGCCCGCATGTCTCTTATCGACCCTCCGCAATCCCTTGCCGAAATAGCCGAGCCGCCGGCGCCGTCCGACGCCGTCCTTCGACCGCGCGCGCCCGATCCGCGGCGTGTGCGCCGCATCGCAAACGATGCCGAAGCGCTAGCCGCCGCGCATGCGCTCGCGGCCCGGTTCGCGCCCGGCGCGTCCGAGCGCGACCGCGAACGCATCTTGCCGTGGGACGAGCTCGACCTGTGGTCCGAGAGCGGGCTCGGCGGCATCACGGTGCCGCGCGAATTCGGCGGTGCGGACGTGTCCTACGAAACGCTCGCGGAGATTTTCGTGATCCTGAGCGCGGCCGATCCGTCGCTGGGGCAGATTCCGCAGAACCATTTCGGCCTGCTCGGCACGCTGCGCGAGGCCGGTACGCCCGCCCAGCAGCGCCGTTTCTACGCCGAGGTGCTGAACGGCTATCGGCTCGGCAACGCGGGCCCGGAGCGCCGCTCGGCCGACGCCAAGACCATTCTGCAAGGCACGACGCGCTTGCGCGCCACGCCCGACGGCCTGCGCCTGAGCGGGCGCCGCTTCTATTCGACGGGCGCATTGTTCG